>JAFOCZ010000159.1 GCA_017380955.1 Alistipes sp. | reverse complement strand
TCTTGTGGAGCGTGCGCTGCCCGAGCATCTTGCCGCTGATGAGGCCTATGTGGAGGATTGTGTGACGCAGTTTCGCCACTACTACGTTGAGAATATAGACCGTCACACTGTGCCCTATGAGGGTATGGCGGAGTTGTTGCGTGATTTGCGTAGTCGTGGTGTTATGGTGGCTGTGGCATCCAACAAGTTTCAGCACGGCACAGAGCGTCTGGTGTCGAAGTTCTTCTCGGACATAGACTTTGTGGCGGTGGAGGGTAACCGCGAGGGAGTACCTCTAAAGCCCGACCCACAGATTATCCATAACATCCTCGCAAAGGCAAATGTAGATGTGTCGCGTGCTGTGATGATTGGTGACTCGGGCATCGACATTCGCACTGCTGCTGCCGCAGGCATAGCCTCCGTAGGTGTCGCGTGGGGCTTCCGCTTTGCCGAGGAGTTATATGCCGCCGGAGCAACGGATGTGGTGGCAACCGCCGAGGAGTTACGACAGATAGTAGTAGGGTGATGATAAAATAAGGTAATGATGCAAATTGAGTAACTTTTTGCATCATTACCTAAAACAGCAGCAACTAATTTTATTACCCAATAAGTTTTAATTCAACGTTATTGCCATTTATGAATGCGCCAATAAAGCGGTTAGATGAGTTCATTGACAAAAGCACATCTTTACCCATTCTCATATATTTGACACATTCATTAGAACTCATCTTTTCAGTACCAGGATATAATAAGCAGACATATACAACAGGTTTAGTGTATTTATCGGCGTAATAATAGCGTGAAAGCATCTTCTTAGCCACTTGGTCTGCTCGAGATGCATCCAATTCAACGATTATGATATAGCGTTCTGTTTCAACGAATACATCGCACTTGTCTTTAAGCGGTTCGTAGACATCTTCATTTACATTATGTGAGAGAATGTATTCTATATCACTATATATTACTCTACGAAGGCTTTCTGTCAATTCTTTCTTCAATGCCTCTTGGAAGAGAGTCTTATCTTTGTTCGATGGACTTGTTCCAATAGGCAACGGATTTGTATTTGCTGCGTTTTGCAATGAGTTAATAATTGCTGATAAATCCATAAAAACCAACTCCTATCACCTCCAACAAGGATTAATAAAATTAAATAGAAAGGAAAGCGTGGAGATGATTTCGTATATCCTAAACTTCTGATTATGTTCACATTTTATTAGAAGGACAGCGAAAACACTTTCCGTATGTAAATACAATCTTCAGTCGATTGATATACAAAGTTAGAAACTTTTTTGTGAACAAACAACACAATGTAAAAATTTATTCGAAGTAATCAACTAGGATAATTCTAAAAAAGAAAGAGAGCCTTATCGTAGCGATAGGGCTCTCTTTGTGTAATTTATTTAGTAAGTGCTTTCCAAAGCATATCCTTGAGTTGCGTGATGTTCATATTCGCAACTGACGATATGAAGATGGCCTCGATGCCCACGGGGAGATGGGCCTTCATCTGCTCGATAAGTTCGTCGTCGAGCATATCGCACTTCGTGATAGCCAACAGGCGCTCCTTATCCAGCAACTCGGGGTTATACTGTGTCAACTCGCCAAGAAGAATCTCATAGTCTGCGGCGATGTCGTCGCTGTCGGCAGGAATCATAAACAACAGCACTGAGTTACGCTCGATATGGCGCAGGAAGCGTGTTCCAAGACCACGACCCTCGTGCGCACCCTCGATGATACCAGGGATGTCGGCCATAACGAAAGAGTGGTCGTCACGCACCGATACGATACCCAAGTTAGGCTCGAGAGTTGTGAAGGCGTAGTTCGCAATCTTTGGCTTTGCGGCAGATACCACCGAGAGCAATGTAGACTTACCAGCGTTAGGGAATCCCACAAGACCCACATCAGCCAACACCTTCAACTCGAGGATGAAGGCACCCTCAGCGCCCTCCTCGCCAGGCTGTGCGTAGCGTGGAGTCTGGTTTGTTGCAGTGCGGAAGTGCCAGTTACCCAAGCCGCCACGGCCACCCTTCAACAATACCAACTGCTCGCCGTGCTCCGTAACTTCGCCGACAACCTCGGTATATGTCTCGCCGGTCTCCTCGTCGGTGAATACCTGCTTGGCTACAGTACCCAGTGGCACAGGGATGATGATGTCCTTGGCATCAGCACCCGTAGAGCGTGCACCGTGACCATTCTCGCCATCCTCGGCAAACTGGTGGCGCTTATATTTAAGGTGAATAAGAGTCCAATACTGGCTGTCGCCCTGAAGGATGATGCTACCACCCTTACCTCCGTCACCACCATCGGGACCTCCGAAGGCTACGAATTTCTCGCGACGGAAGTGGCACGAGCCAGCACCACCGTGACCCGAGCGAGCGAATATCTTAACGTAATCTACAAAATTCGAACCTGCCATAACTTCCTATATATTAATACAACGTCTATTTTACGCGCCAAAGGTACGAATTAAATGTCAAATGACAAAGAAACCGAAATAAAATTCAAATGGCACAAAAGATTTCGGAGACCAGCACCATATCCACAGCGCTGGTCTCCGAACTTTTATCGTATCTATCCCAAACCCTTATAGCAAGTCAGCCACAGCCTGCTCCACGGTGGCCATATCTGCCGTAGGCTCGAAGCGTGCCACGACCTTGCCGTCGCGGTCGATGAGAAACTTTGTGAAGTTCCACTTGATATCCGAGCACTTGTCGTAGTCGGGATTTGCCTCGCGGAGCATCTTGTCGAGAATCTCGCTCAGTTTGTGACCCTCGTCGAAGCCCTTGAAGCCCTGCTCGCACTTGAGCCAGGTGTAGAGTGGCAACTCATTAGCGCCGTTAACCTCTATCTTTTTGAACTGTGGGAACTTAGTGCCATAGTTCAGTGTACAGAACTTTGTTGTCTCCTCGTCGCTCTCTGGTGACTGACCACCAAACTGGTTGCAGGGGAAGTCGAGGATTACGAAGCCGTGCTCGCCATACTTCTCATAGAGCGCCTGAAGGTCGGCATACTGGGGTGTGAAACCACACTGGCTCGCGGTGTTCACCACAAGCACCACCTTACCCTTGTAGATATCGAGTTTCGCGGTCTCGCCGCTCTTTGTCTTTACCTCAAAATCGTATAGTGACTTCTTGGTCTTTGTGCCGCAGCCACAGCCGCAGGTCTTATTCGTTGTTGTCATATTGTAGGTTTTATTATTCGTTAGTAGTATTATCAAATATTATTCCGCTGCAAAAGTATAAAAAAAAATATTTTACACAATTATTTTTAGTCCTTTAGTTTTATAATATATTCTTATGGTGCTATAAGTAAAACAAATATATGCTGTGTGTCAGGGTGTTGGCTCTTGGAAGTTTGTGGGATAATAGGGTGGGAGAACAGAACAAAATTGTAAGCATATATTGATGTCGCTAATCGTTATAAGTTTGGAGTTTACATTTATTATTTATATCTTTGTCTATTGGTTAGTGCCGAAGAAAAGTGGGCAGACCAGCAAATTATATGTCTAAGAACTAAAAGCCTATATCGAAAATGGGCAAAAATGAGAATATACATAGCGGTTTGGTGTGGTACAAGCGTATTGCCCTGGAGATTGTATGGGGCCTATGCTTCGTTATAGGATGCTCGCCACGCTGGTTTCGTTTTGGCGTTCTGTTGCCATTTTTCTCATTCCTATTGCGCGCTGTGCGCTATCGCAAGTCAACAGTCATCGAGAATCTCACAAAGTCATTCCCCGAGAAGAGCGAGGCGGAGATTCGTGATATAGCACGCCGCTTCTACGACACCTTGGCCGAGGTTGTCGTAACCACATTGTCGCTCTCGGCAACAACGCCCGAGCGTTATGGTAAGGTGTTGGAGTGGCACGACCCTCAGGGACACATAGAGCGCACCCGAGGTCGTGACTGGGTGGCTATGGCTGCGCACTATGGCTGCTGGGAGTATTATCCGCTGTGGAGTTGGGAGGATGGTGATTGTCGGTTTATGTCGGTCTACCACACTCTCAAGAGCGAGGTCTTTGAGCACCTATACCGTCGTCTGCGTAGCCGTCTTGCTAAGAACATTGCTATAGTGCCTATGCAGGATGCTATACGCTACTATATCAAGAATCGCACTAAGGAGCATAGCACGGTGCTGGGTCTTGTCTCGGATCAGAGCCCTGTGATGCGTGCCGATAGCCAGTGGATGGACTTCCTGAATCAGAAGACACTCTTTATAGATGGCGCTGAGCGTATAGCGATGAGGTTTGGCATTCCGGTATACTTCGTGGTGGCCGAGCGAGTGGAGTATGGTCGCTACAAGGCGAAGTTTGTGGAGTTGTACGATGGTGTGGAGGAGGTTGCCGAGGGTGTCATAAGACGCCGCTATGCCGATGCGTTGGAGGCTATGATACGCCGCAGCCCCGAGTTGTGGATGTGGTCGCACAAGAGGTGGAAGCATACGCCCGAGAAGCAGGCTAAAAAGTTTGGTGCATCCACACTTAAGTAGTCACACCGAGCATTCTATGTAATAGAGTAAATGAAGAGATAATTTTTGAACTATGGATATTGTTATAACCTACGTTGATGGTCTTGATCCCGTATGGCAGAAGTCATACGAGCAGTACACCAATACACCTATTCTTGAGAAGCGTTTTCGCGATTGGGGTACTCTGAAGTATCTATTTCGTGGCATTGAGAAGAATATGCCATTCATCCGTAAGGTACACCTTGTAGTGTCTGGAGAGACGCAGGTGCCCGCGTGGGTAAACCGCGATGAGGTGGATGTGGTGCTGCATAGCGATATCATCCCCCAGGAGTATCTCCCAACGTTCAATTGCAACCCTATAGAGATGCATCTGCACCGTATCAAGGATCTCGACGAGGAGTTTCTATATTTCAACGACGATATGTTTCCAATGAAGGAGTGCAAGCCTACGGACTTCTTCCGTGATGGTAAGGGTGTGATACGTGTTAGTTACCATCTCCTTGCTCTGGATATGTTCAAGCAGATATGCCGTAACTCTACGCGTGCTGCTCGCGAGGCTCTTGGTCTGCGTCCTACCTTCTACTTTATGCGCCCTCAGCACATCTGCTCGCCAATGTTCAAGAGCGAGTGCGAGGAGTTGTATGACAAGGTAGAGCCCGTAATACGCAACTCTATCTCAAGGGTGCGCACTGGCGAGAATCTCAACCAGTATCTCTTCCTCGACTATATGTACCTCAAGGGTAAGATTATCAACGAGCGCATATCGAAGAAGCACTTCTCAGTGGGTGTTGTCTCGGCAAGCAAACTCCGTAAGTTCATCACACAACCTACGCACAAGATGGCCTGCATCAACGATGTACAACTTACCGAGGAGCGTTACGAGGAGTTGCGACGTGTGCAGATAGAGGCGTTTGAGGAGTTGTTCCCTAAAAAAAGTAAATTCGAGAAGTAGGAAACCGCTTCAAAGTATTATGGGGCTGTATTTGACAGTCCCCTTTTTTATTGTCGCACCCATAAAAGTTTTGACGTATCATAACCTCGTTGCGTGGCGATGTCGAGGATGTGGTTGAGAGTCTCCTCCGTAAGCGATGGGGTGCGTGATAGTATCCACAGATATTTCGCCGATTTGCTGCCTACGAGTGCCCAATCGTACTCATCGCCTAAGGCTAAGATGTTGTAGTCGGAGTAGAAAAACCAGAAGAACGACACCCTCAGTTGCCCCGCCTTATCTCCTGCCTTTGCCTTGCCCACCGAGAGTCGGAATTTGCCGTTATGGCTATCCACGCCGCTATTCTCCACCACTATGCGCCCATCGGGGAGTAGGGTATATAGCGCCTTGCACTGCTCCAAACCACGCTCGAAACTATGGTCATAGCGTGCCACCTCAAACCACACGCCCATATATCGCTCTACATCCAGCGCCGTAACCGTCGTGCGGTCTATATCTCTGTGTTGCGCGTTACATACCAAGATAGACATAATCAATGCTAATAAGATTAGTGAACTCTGTTTCATTTCAGTTGTTTATGAGTCACTTTGCAGAAACTATGCCATAAAAACTAAGGGCCACCTCACCGAGGCAGCCCTTAGTTTGTCAGTCGTTATGTTCTTAGTAGAGCAACTCTACATCATCCACAAGCATCAAACTCTGTGTAGAGCCTGTGAAGTAGTCGCCAAAGCGTGAGCCTGTGAAGACGATGATGATGTGCGTAGGAACAACGCTTGTTGTGGTGTACTCCAACGGCAGTGTGAACTCCATCCAGCCATCAGTGCTCTCGTTGAGAATCATCTCACCAACGCCAATGACATTCTTGCCACTCTTGTTGAAGAAGGTGCTCTCGTCCTTGGTGTTCACTACCACAGGGCAACTCTCCGAGCCACCATACTCCGCGGCTGTCCAATTACCTACAGCCACCAATATCTGACCCTCGTCGTTATCGCCCTTCTTGAGGTCGGGACGCGCCGTAGGAGTCTTGCCAAACTCGTCGATAACACCGCAGTTATACTTCACCCATCCGTGGAGCGCCACAGGGCGTGCCGAGCAAGGACGACCAAAGTTCACAAGGCCATCCATACCCACCAAGCCTCCAAACTCGCCGAGGAAGAGGTTACCTGCGGCAAACTTACCGAGACCCATAATCGCCGCCTTCTTAGACTGCAACGATGCGGCATATGTGCCCTCGCTACCTGGGCGTATGTCTGTTGTAGGCTCGGTGAGCGTGGTGCTTGCCAACGCAGCGCCATCGTTACCTGTGCCCCAGAATGGTGTGCCACCCTCGGCATAAGGATATGTAACGCCACCGGTTGTAGACCACTCCTCGAAGCCACCATTAGGCAACATCCACACATCCTCGGTGGTGACCTTTACAACCTCTGTGAGGCTCTCGCCTGAAAATGCTACAACCTCATACTCGGTAAGGGTCTCGAGACCCTCTACACAAGCCGAGAAACTACCGCCATTGGTGGTGATATCCTCCACTGCGATCCACTCCTCAGCGCCTACCTTGCGGTACTTAAATCCGAGGTCTGCGCCACTGCGACCCTCGGCATATAGCCATATGCGCTTAGCCCACGCATCAACACCCTTGAACTCCACCTCCACGTCGGTAGGTATCACACGCAATGTCCACTGCTCGACGATGTCGTTGTGGTATGTGATGGTGATGTTACGCGCCGAGTTCTCGAAGTTGTTGAGCGTGAGAGGATCCACGGAGTAGGTAGTGATTGTCTCAGGGCCGAGTTTTATATCGGTGATAACCACATTCTTAAGGTCGTGATCCATAGGCACAAGGGCTGTTGCGATGTGGTGCTCGGCATCTATCTGCGACTCACCAATCTGCCCCTCTACCCTGAAGTAGCGCTCTATGCTCTGCTCTGCGGTGATTGTCCACTCCCACTTATAGCCGTACTTCGAGAGAGTAACATACAACGGAGTACGAAGGTCGAATGTGCCAGGGAATGATACATCGCTCTTTGCACCCTCGGTCATTGCAACTGCCGAGATGCGAACGTTGCGGATGTCGGTGGTCTCAGTCAGCGATAGTGAGATGCTATGCGCCGCGTTGTCTATTACTGCTGCACCCTTGAGACCCTCAACCTCCAACGCTGTGATGTCCAAGCGCTCAACAGTGTAGGGGATATCGTTCTCGATGCATCCCATAGCAGCAAGCATCACGATGCCTGAAGCCAGATATTTCAACATATTACGCATAGTTTAGTTCTTCTTTTTGTTCCACAAATGTGCCACCACGCCAATCTGGATGTCGGCGATATTCAACTTGAACTTGAGGGCAGAGTGGTCGCGACGACCGGTCTCAATACCCACAGCGTTGTATTGGCGGATGTTGTTGTAGTAGAGGCTTCCGATGCCCACCGTAACTGTCACACACACCTCAGGGAATACATATACCGCAAGTCCTGGGTTGAGGTTTAGTTTGGCAGCAAAGTTCTTGCTCATAGAGTAGTTGCGCGACTCTCCCTCGCCCATATAGAACGATGTGTTGCCGCTCTTTACGAGCAACTCCGCCTCGAGGATAGCACCCACGATACCACGACGGTCAAGACCGATGTAGTTGCGGTGGAAGAGCGAGTAGTTGAAACTCTCGCTGCGGATGCCTATGTCCGAGATTCCGAACGATATATCTTCTGCCAACGAGCCGAGGTCGAGGGCTGCGTTGCCGAGGTCTGCCTTGAGGAACTCATAACCAAAGCGCATACCCACAGCGCGGTTGTCACGATAGGCATATGCCACATATGGCAATACCGCGGTGCGGCGAAGACCAAGGTTTATGTCATCGAAAAGTAGCATAAGGTCCGAATCTGACACGTCCAACGTACCATACGATGCTGCGATACCGAGCATCCACTCACCCTTGTATACAAACTTGTTGAGGTCGATGTTACGGTCCACACGGCGTGTAGTAGGCAAGAAGCGGCTCTCGCTGTTGCTCTTAACCTCTGTAGTTAGTTCTGCACTCTGCTGTGCAAAGGCTGTCGTTACACCTAACGTTACAGCCGCAATTAGTAAAAATAGTCTCTTCATTGTGCTGTAATATTAAAGGTAGAACGATACGCCAAAACCTATAGAGAGGAGGTTTACCTTGAAGTTCATATTGCTCTTGGCGATATCACCCGTCTCCACCTGATTCTTAATCTTTGTGGTGCGCTCATAGCCGATGCCAAACACACCTATCGACAACTCCAATGCGGTGTTGTTGGTTACAAAAGCCACGATACCTGGCTGCAATGCCACCGAGCCACCAAACGACTTGCTGTATGTACCACGATAGTTTGAGTAGCCATCCACCTCGCCATCATCCATAACAATACGCGACTGCGATCCTGTGAGGTTCAACTGCACCTCGGCAAAAATCGCAAAGCGGTTGCCCTGACCCAGAGGGATGTATGGTCTCCAGAAGAGTGTGCCGGTGTAGGAGTGCTTCAGGCGGTGCAGGAGGTCTACGTCGATGTTCAGGGCTGTGTCACCCTCGCCAAATGCCAACGATGCGCTATCGAGGGCCAACATACTACGACCATAGCCAAAACGAACACCAATAGCCATATTCTTCCACGGAGCGTAGGCAATCATAGGGCTTACGTTGAGGGTGTAGCCATCGGAGTTGATGTTGTCGACAACAACGAGTTTGTAGTTGCTGTTGTTGTGCATAGAGTAAGATGCTGTACCTCCGAAAATCCACTGTCCCTTAGGCACAAAGTTGGTATCCGAGGTAAAGCCACGCTGCTTGCGTGCCTCATTTGGGGTGAGTACACAAGGGGCGTTTTCCTGGGTTGTTATATTCTCTGGCTGCTGTGCTGTGGCGCTAAAGGCTGTAAACACAAGCAGCAGAAGTGTATAAAATCTCTTCATTCGACAAAATATGGAGGCAGGAGCAACGTCGGTTGCCCCCACCTCGGTGTTACTAATAGTTAAGTACGATATCGTCTACGTACATCCACGAGTCTGTAGAGCCGCAGAAGTAGTCACCATAGCCCGAAGGTGTGAATGACACAACGAGTTTCTTAGGCTTCACATTCTTCATATCCTCGCGGTAGATGATGTTGATAGTCTCCTCGGTCCACTCTGCACGCGAGTCGGTGTTCGAGATGTAACCATAGCCGATAACACCTGGAATCGAGTCCAACTTATCCACCTTGAGGAATGTGCTCTCATCCTTAGTGTTTACCGTGTATGTAGTACCATCGGTGATGATAACCATAACGGTGTAGATATCAGAGCCTGAGGTATGCGAGCCCTGGTTGATAGTACCCTCGTTGTTCTTCATCCAGAACGACATACTCTTAGGCTTTGCAGTAAAGGCGAAGTCGCGACCAAAGGTTACGATACCATCCATACCGCTTAGTGCAAATGTACCTGTGAAGAGGTTACCAGCAGCAAACTTACCGATACCCATCATCGATGCATACTGCGACTTGAGGTATGCAGACTTTGTACCTGCAGAGCCTGGGCGCACGTCATCTGATGACTGTGTAAGTGTAGCACCTACCATTGCACCACCCTCGTTACCTGTGAGCCAGAATGGGGTGTCACCCTTGCCATAAGGGAGTACCCACGATGCTGTATGCCAGCGCTCCATATCGCCGTTAGGAATCTGAGCACCCGCAGCGGTAGTAAGCGCAAGGGTCTTACCATACTCTACACCACCAACGATGAGTTTGTAGGTATAACTCTTCTCACAAGCGAAGTCTGTGCTCTGTGCTGTGTAGATGCCATTACCCATAGCCACAGCATCCATCTCGGTCCACGATGCGCCATCCGCAGAGTATGCAATCTTCACCGATGTTGCCGCAGCATCCACGATATTTGCCTTAAACGTTGCAGTGCCAAACCAGAGGCTGTAGTCCTCAGCGCCCAAAGCCATAATACCTTGAACGTTGTAGTTGATAGCCTTCTTCAACTTACCGCCATCAACATCCAATATGTTGAACTCTACGTTGTGCGCACCACCTGTTGTGATGTTGAAGAACTCAGGAGCGATAGAGACCTTGTAGTTCATATCGTCGCTCTTAACAACGCTGATACCCTCGGTAGTGCCGTTGATAAGGTCGAACTCCTCATCGCCCAACGTGATGGTCATAGTTGTGATGTTTGCCAACGACGATACGTTGTAGGTACGCGCAGTGGTAGAGAGTTGAGTCTCCTTCTCGTTGAAGCCATCACCCATAACTGTTGGGTCTGGACTGAAGATAAGGGTGTCGTCAACCTCCTCGATAGACTCGTCAACAGTAGCCTCCAACACAAGGTTACCTGGAGCATCCTTAGAGTATTTCAAGGTGATGGTATACTTCGCCGCAGGCTTCACATTCTCGATAACAGCCTCCTTAACGATATCACCCTCCACAG
The DNA here is from genome assembly GCA_017380955.1 of Alistipes sp. Lineage (GTDB taxonomy): Bacteria > Bacteroidota > Bacteroidia > Bacteroidales > Rikenellaceae > Alistipes. The sequence continues at coordinate 4,400 of JAFOCZ010000159.1, read as the reverse complement.
GATGTGTACCCTCGAAGTGCCAGAAGAGCGATGTATGCTCGGCAGGGAGTATGAAGTAACCCTCCTTAGTCTCCTCGTAGCGCAACGAGTGGATATCGCCCGTTGCGATGCCCTCAGCGTCGTATGACTCTGCGATAGAGACGTTTGTGAAGTAACCCTCGTTGAGTTTCTCGGCAACGGTAGCGTCGTAGTTTACCTTGACGATGGTAGACTGAAGTTGGCAGTCTACAGTCACAGGTGTCACGATGCCAGCCTCGATAACGAATGGCTGCTCACCGATGTAGTATTTCTCGTCGAAAGAGGTGATGTTCTTCTCACCAACCTGCACCTTAGCAACATAGTTGCCATTGAGCAATGACAAATACTCAGGAACATCGCCAAGAGCCTCGTAGCGGCGTACCAACTGCTGCTCCTCACCCTCAACCTTATAGATCTTGATGATGGCGCTCTTCTCCTGCATATCCTCTGCGATGGCAACACCAAAGCGCACAGCACCCTCGTTTGTCGCCATCTCCACAGATGGGTCTATATCCTTTGAGCAGGATGCCAACACAAGCACCGCGCCCAATATTGCGAATATCTTTTTCATAATAGACATAATTTAATAGGTTGTAATTATGCTACAATTAGTTGAAGCGGAACATTACGGTCTTGGTAGTGGTGTTACCCTCCATATCGGTAACGCTCATCTCGAAGTCGTGCTCACCAGGACCAAGCATCGCAAGGACTGACAAGAAGTTAGAGATTGAGAGGTCGATATCGGTCTTACCATATACAGCATCGCCAACAGGGAAGCCCAAGCCACCGAGTGACTCGAAGAACTGGGTGTCGTTAACGAGGCTAAACTCATCAGCGAGACCTACAGATGTCAACTGATCGGCGTTCAATGTCAACGAGATAATCTTAACCTTGAAATCAGCAACTGCAAGAGGTGCCTTAACCTTCAAGTCGCAAGTCATACCTGGAGCGTATGTCTGACGCTTGTCGATGTCGTAGCCCACCCATACGATAGATGGAGCAACATTCTGACCATACTTCACAGTAAGTGTTGCTGTGGTCTTGCCGCCGTTGGCATCCACAACAGTAATCTCATAAGAGTGTGCACCCTCGAACGAGCGAAGCATATCTGCCTGTGCGCCAAACTTGATGCGTGTAGAGGTAGCGCCCTTAGCATCGGTAGGGTAGCCCATCAACTTGAGGAATGTGTTCGATACCGAGCCATCGCAGATGTCTGCCTCCAAAGGCAATACATCGTCGTATGCTGCGAGGAACTCATCGTTGTCCGAAGAGGTCTTGATGATGATAGACTGAATAGGGCTCTTAGCGGTGATGTCGATGTTGATGTTCTTGGTGAAGTTACCCTCGGCGTCGAACATCTCATCGGTAAGTTCGAAAGGGAGTGCAAGGTCGTGACCCTCGAAGTTGATAACAGGCATATCGCTGTCGTCAACCAACACCTCCTCGAAGAGGTATGCTGTGGTGTCGAAATCCACAACCTCATCATAGGTCCAGGTGTCGCACTTGATGCCGATGTTTGTAGAGCCATCTGCAGCGTGCTGCACAACAACGTTGATCTTACGCCACTGAGCAGCCTTAACGCCTGTAATCTCGTTGGTCATAACGATATCCTTGTCGCCATCCACATAGCGGCACTTGAAGGTGAGAAGAAGGGTGTTCTCCTCGGCGATAGGGGCAAAGTAACCACCACGCTCCTCCTCGATGCCATACACCAACTCGCTATTGCCCAACGCAATAGTCATTGTGGTGTGCTCTGGGTCGAGTTGCTCCTTGATATCTGCGGCATAGGCAACCGATACCTTGATATTGCGCAACTTACATACGATATCCTTAACCTCGGTTGTCTGCTTGCGTGTGATGACAACCTCGCGCTCTGCGCCATATACAGGCATCTCCCACTCTGCACCGCTCATCTCTGCCGACTGCATAGTGATGTTGTAGATGCCAGCCTCCAAGGCGATAGCCTCCTCGGGGCGCTCGCCATACTTGAACGACTTAACCTCAGCGCCAGCCTGGTTGGTGATTACAACGTCGAAGGTGTTGATGTCAGCACCCTCGGCACGGGTCTCCGAGTCGATATTCTCGGTGTCGACCATTATAGATGCCTCCATACCACCGAGGGCGAGGTATCCGATATTATCCTTTGATGAGTCTACATGACCGTTGTAGTTGATATCGTCCTTGTTACAAGCACCGAGAGTAAGCGCTACAGCCGCGATGCTCAATATTTTTGCTAAATTCTTCATATTCTGTGGTTTATTACTGTGCGTTATCGTTTAACTCCTGCTCGATGTCGATAGACTCCACCAGAGTCTCGTTAAGGGTAATCTCAAGGGTTGCCTGACCAGCATCCTTAACGTCGAACTTTACGGTGTAGAGGGTCTGTGCTGCTGCGCTCTCCATCTTATACTCTGGAAGTGTAATCACAGCACCCTCAGCACCCGACTGATTGGCCTGCTTTACAGCAGTACCATTTACCTTAAACTCGCCTGGTGCGAAGAACAAAGGCTCGCTCTGTGCCGAAACGTCAAACTTGTTGCCCGCAGCGGTGGTGAGTTCCAAAGTGTGACCACCAACGAAGTAGTTGCGGAAATTCTCGGTAGTCTCCACCTTTACAATAGCGTTGGCGATGGTTGCGGTGATAGTAACCGCGCTATCGTGGCGTGCTACCACCTCAAACTCCTCGCTGCCCACGAAGGTTGCCTTGTCGTAGCCCTCCTCGGCGATGTTGCCAGCGGTAACCGTAGCCTTGTAGGAGCCGTAGTGGAGGTAGCCATCCTCGTTGAACGCTGCGATGTTTGCATACTCGGCGTTGAAGGTGTGGTCTACGCCCTCAATCTTGAGTGTGAAGTCCTCAGTCGCTGGGGTAGTGCAACTGACATTGGCGCGTGTGTCGTCAACCTCGTTTGAGATTGTAAGGTCGAAGTTTACAGCGCCCTTCTCATTTGCCTCGCCCTTATGCTCGTTTGTGCAGCCGCACAACGCAAGCGCTACGAGCGATGCTAATGTGAAAAACTTTTTCATAGTTGTGATTGTTTAGTTATTATTTATTTTTGTTGTTTACTTAGCAATCGACACCTTGATGTTGTCTACGTAGACATTCACCTCAATGTTGTTCGCGAAACTTGCTTCAGCTGTCTTTAGATGAGCATAGAAGCATAGACGTGTGTCACTTGTGGCAGTCTGCAACTCGGTGGTGTAGGTTGGAAAACTCTGTCCAAAGGCATCCTCACCCGCAGTTTCAGCCAAGTTCTGTGCATATAGTGTTTTACCGATATCGCCAATCGTAGTGTCATACGATGATGAAATACCTGTTGAGCCTGATGGAATACCGTCGATTGGGTTTTTTGCATTGGTATGTGTTGCAACACTTACACCGGTCTCGGTATAGCCCAGCGAACTACTTTTGTGCTTGTAGAGCGCAGAATCGAACGACAATTTCAGGTTGACACTCTTACCAGGCTTAATACCTCGTGTGCTATTGCCGAGTGGTGGAGTGTCTAATCGACCATAGTGGTATGACTGGAACGCCACAAAGACCTTAACAACCTGCGAGCGGGTATTCACACGCGCAGCACCAGGCTTAATCCAGTATCGTGCTGCATTCCAGCCACTAAGCGAGCCACTGAGGGCAACACCAGGCTGATTACGATCGTTCGCGTCATATGAGTTGTTACCATTGCTCTCGCTCTCTGTTGCATCGTTGAAGTCCTCGAAGAAGAGGTATGGCACATCCACAGGTGTGATATCCTGCACGAAGTATGGTCTAAGTGTACCCATATTCACCTTATTCTCCACAACGGCATTCTCCGAGTCGAAGACCAAGGTCCACTCCTTGTTGTTGTATGGCGTAACATCGAACTCACCGTTGTACTCAAAGGTATAACGATTCTCGGCATTACGGTAGTAAGTACCCATATTTGTGCCGTTGTTGTCGTAGAGGGTGAAGAAGTTGAAATCCTCGCCAAGGTGGTTCTCGCCAATCGAGAAGTTGAAGGCGGTGTACTTGGCAAACGGAGGCATAGGCATACGGACAGGTGTCACGTGACCACGCTCAAACTCACGGTTCAAAGGATATGTAGCCACCTCGGAGCGCTGCTCAGCACCCTTAACTTCGTAACTAACATCGCCCGATACTGTGCCAGGAAGCACAAATACCCAGATATCGCTGCCTACATCAAAACCCTCGGCGCTCTTAACCGAGATGGTGTTTGAGGTGTTGGTGTACTCAGGCTTGGCGTCGAGGTCGGTAACGTCGATGGTGATATCACCAACCACAGGCATAGGGAATGTGATATCCAAGGCGTAGACCTTAGTGTCGAAGTTCGATGCCTTCTCAGGAATTGTAATCTTCAGCGCGTGCATCTGGTGACGCATAACGG
>JAFOCZ010000158.1 GCA_017380955.1 Alistipes sp. | reverse complement strand
GAGCTCAAGATCAAGGTGCGTCCTTTGGCATTCCCTATCTCTTCGGGCGACACGTTCAAGGGTGTATACAACATCTACGAGCAGAACCTCTCGCTCTTCACCTCGGACGAGCGTCAGACAGCCGATGCCGAGACTGTCGATATCTCTGACTTGACATCGAGCGACGTGGACAAGTATATCGGCGAGAAGTTTGCCCAGCAGCTTCGCGAGAATGTCGACTTGGTCGAGGGTGTTTACGACACCTTCCGCCGCGAGGACTACCTTGCGGGCGACCTTGCACCAGTATTCTTCGGCTCTGCGGTCAACAACTTCGGTGTTCGCGAGTTGTTGGAGTGCTTCATTCGCATCGCCCCATCACCACGCACAGCCCCTACTGCAACACGTATTGTCGAGCCTTCGGAGAACAAACTCTCGGGCTTCATCTTCAAGATTCACGCCAATATGGACCCTAATCACCGCGACCGTATCGCCTTTATGAAGATATGCTCGGGTAAGTTTGAGCGTAACAAGAACTACCTCCACGTGCGTAGTGGCAAGCAGCTCAAGTTCTCATCTCCAACAGCCTTTATGGCGGAGAAGAAGTCGGTTATCGACGAGGCATTCCCTGGCGATATCGTAGGTTTGCACGACACGGGAACCTTTATGATTGGCGACACCTTCACCGAGGGTGAGAAGTTGAAGTTCACGGGTATCCCATCCTTCTCGCCCGAGCACTTCCGATATATCGAGAATGCCGACCCTATGAAGTTCAAGCAGTTGGCAAAGGGTATCGACCAGTTGATGGACGAGGGTGTTGCGCAGTTGTTCACCTCATCGCTCAACGGCCGTAAGATTATCGGCACTGTGGGTGCTCTGCAGTTCGAGGTTATACAGTATCGTTTGGAGCACGAGTATGGCGCCAAGTGTCGCTGGGAGCCTATATCTATACACAAGGCGTGCTGGATAGAGTCGGACAACGAGGCGCAGTTGGCGGACTTCAAGCGCCGTAAGCATACGAATATGGCTGTGGATAAGCACGGCCGTGATGTGTTCCTCGCCGACACAAGTTATGCTCTTGCCATCGCCCAGGAGAACTTCAAGGATATACGTTTTAAGTTCACATCGGAGGTGTAACACAACGTTACAATAACGTTACAAATAGATAAAAAGCGAAATATAGACGATGTATTTCGCTTTTTTTTCGTATCTTTGCGCCGTATGATGCAACACAAACATCGGATAATTAGCCTTTTACTACTGCTCACAATAGGATTCTATTTGGGTGGTAGCACGTTATTTATCCATAGCCACACCATTGGCGGTGTTAAGGTTGTGCACTCCCACCCCTTCAGTGGCACACCAGCGTCGCACACACATAGCGACTCATCGTTGCAGACTATCTCACGACTCCTAAACCCCGATAGCATCACCGCGGAGGGTATTGCTGTGGAGTGCTGCGAGATGCATATCACCAAGGAGCATAGCATTCTACAGGGTGGAGAGTGCACCGACGCAGTGCTCACCTATGGTCTCCTACGCGCCCCACCAGCGCTTGTTTAACACCCCAAATCCCACATTATAGGGATATTACACCCCCCTACACACTACAAATTACCACACACTGGCGATTGACTCGTCGTGCGTGGCGCTGTAACTTTGCAGCAGCAAACGGTTGTTAAACAAACGCAATATGAGACACACACTTTTTACGCTTTTCACACTATTACTACTCACTACCCCACTCTTCGCCACCGCCCACAACCCTCAAACGCCCCACGTTCGTAAGGGTGGCATCCACGTTCACAAACATAGCGATGCCAACATCTCGGGACACGTCGTGGATGAGAATGGCGACCATCTGCCCTTTGCCACCATCACCATCAAGGATACTACCATCGGCTGCGCGGCAGATGGCACAGGACACTACCACTTAGTAAATCTCCCTGTAGGCCAGAATACTATCGTCGTTTCGGCACTTGGCTACGACACTATAGAGGTTACGCACACCGCACATCCTCATAAGACCGAGACTCTGAACTTCACACTCAAGGAGGCAACAACGATGGTTGACGAGGTTGTGGTGTCGGCAACACGCAACGAGACAAACCGCCGTGAGACCGCTACGGTGGTGAACGTAGCCTCTGCGAAACTCTTCGAGGGCACAGCATCGTCAAACTTGTCGGAGGCTATGAACTTCCAGTCGGGCTTGCGTGTGGAGAACACCTGCGGTAACTGCGGAGCGCCACAGTTGCGCATCAACGGCCTGGAGGGTCAGTATTCGCAGATTCTCCTCGATAGCCGTGCGGTATTCTCATCATTGGCAGGTGTCTATGGTCTCGACCTTATGCCCGTGGCGATGGTTGAGCGTGTGGAGGTCATCCGCGGTGGTGGCTCGGCACTCCTCGGCTCAAGCGCCATAGGTGGCGTTGTGAACATCATCACCAAAGACCCTGTGCGTAACACCTTCTCGCTCGCCAATACCACAAACATTATGGAGGATGGCACACCCGATATAAACACTTCGTTAGGTGGTGCTTTCGTGTCGGATGACTACCGCCTCGGCACCTATATCTTCGGTCAGGTTAAGAATCGTGGTGGCTACGACCGCAACGACGATGGCTTCTCGGATATCACAAAACTAAATTCCGAGACCATCGGCTTCCGCTCCTACTACAAGACCTCGGCACACTCACGCCTCTCGGCAGAGTATCACCACATCCACGAGTTCCGCCGTGGTGGTGACCAGTTCGACGTAGCGCCACACCTCTCTACGCTCTGCGAGCAGTTGGAGCACAACATCGATGGTGGTGGCTTGCGCTTCGACTACTTCCCTAACTATGTACACCGCCTCTCGGCATACGCCTCGGCACAGGGCATCCACCGCGATAGTTACTTTGGCGCGGATATGAACCCCAATGCATATGGCACTACTGATGACTTCACCTTTGTAGGCGGCGCACAGTATACCCTCAACTACAAGGCGGGACTCCCCGCAGAACTCACCGTAGGCGCAGAGTATAACCACAACGACCTCGACGACTACTACACCGCCACACAGCGTGACCTCCATCAGGTGGTCTACACCGCAGGTCTTTATGCGCAGAACGAGTGGAAGAGCGATAAGTTGAACATCCTCGTTGGCTTCCGCCTCGACAAGCACAATATGATTGAGAAGCCTGTCTTCGCACCGCGTGCCAACCTCCGCTATAGCCCTATCGAGAACTTAGGCTTGCGCCTCTCGTACTCAAGTGGCTACCGTGCCCCACAGGCCTATAACGAGGATTTGCATATCGACGCCCTCAACCACTCGGTGTCAATCATCGAGATAGACCCTAACCTCGAGCCCGAGGAGTCACACTCTATATCAGCATCTGCGGACTACTACCACACCTTTGGACGTCTGCAGGCCAACATCCTCGTCGAGGGTTTCTACACTATGCTCAACGATGTCTTTGCGCTGAAGACCATCCGCAAGGAGGTTGGCGACGATGGCAACAACTACATCTACAAGATGCGTTATAATGCCACTGGAGCGCGTGTTGGCGGTGTCACTGCAGAGGTGAAACTCGGCATACCATCCATCTTCGATGTGCAGTTGGGCTATACGTTCCAGAAGAGCCGCTACCAGGAGCCTGAGCAGTGGAGCGACGTTGTGACACCACAGCGTGAGATGTTCCGCTCTCCAGACCACTACGGATATCTAAGTTCCAACTTCTACATCACCAAGCAGTTCAACGCCTCGCTCTTTGCCACCTACACAGGCCGTATGCTTGTCCAGCACGCCGAGCATACACTCCCCGATGGCAATGTTGTGGGCGATGCGGAGGTGCGCACACCATCCTTCTTCGACTGCGGTGTGAAGTTGAGTTATACGTTCCACCTCACCGACCTTATCAACTTAGAGGTGAACGCTGGTGTCAAGAACATCCTCGATGCCTACCAGCGCGATATAGACCTCGGTGCTGGTCGTGACTCAGCCTACATCTACGGTCCATCGCTCCCACGAACATTCTTCTTCGGAGTTAAGTTACATATCTAAACCAAACAAGAAAGGATTGCCAATCGGCAATCCTTTTCTCTTCTATCTAACGTGTCGTCTCAACCTTATAAAGGTCATCACGGCCGCCGACGTCAGTCCCACTATGAGACCCGTAACCAAACCGTGACACCCCATATCCATACCATACGCCAACCAACAGCCTATCGGTATGTTCAACCCGAGGTAACTGACAAGCACTATAGGCATAATAACCTTAACATCCTGCAAACCGCGCAGCATACTTATCGAGAGACCCTGTATAGCGTCGGAGAACTGATATATGGCTATGAGCACCATAAGTTGTGCCGAGAGGGCTATAACCTCGCCGTTCTCGGTGAATATCGCCGCCAAAGGCTCGCGGAACAGGACAAACACCATAGCCATAAATACTCCCCACGCCAAGCCGAGGTGGTATGTCGCCGCCACCGTATCGCGTAACTCCGCACGATGTCCCGAGCCGTAGAGGTGCGACACCACAATGGTAGAGGCCGAGCCTATCGCTACGGTTATCATCCACGCCGTGTTGGCGATGCTGAATGTCACCTGCATAGAGCCCGCTGCAACCTCTCCGAACGACAACGCAAGGATAGAGGTGAGGATGAAGGCTGCCGACTCCAACACCATCTGAAACGATATGGGATATCCCACCCTGAAGAGCGTAGCGAGGTAGGAGCGACGTATGGCATCACGCTCGAAGAATGCCCTGTAGATGCGCAAACGGCGCGATGAGTAGTAGTATACTATGATTGCTATGGTCTGCGCCACACGCGAGATAAGCGTCGCAAGACCTGCACCCTCGGCACCCATAGCCTCCGTACCCCAGTGTCCAAAGATAAAGAGATAGTTGAGCAAGATGTTGAGAGCGTTACCGCCGAGTGTTATCCACATCGCAGTCTTGGTGTTACCTATACCCTCCAAGAACTGCTTTACAGCGAGGAAGAGCATCAACGGCAGGATACTCCACACCAGCATATCGTAGTACGGCAACGCCATATCTGCCACACGCTCAATATTCTGCCCCGGAGCGCTCATCCACACCCCGAGCACCGCTATGAAGGGTCGCAGTGCCACCGCCACCGCCGTAGCCACAACGCCTATGATGGTGCAGTAGAGGGCGCTATTCTGAAACAAGCGTCCCACCTCGCGCCTGTCGCCACGAGCATAGTGCTCGCCAACAATAGGTGTGATAGATAGCGCAAGTCCCAACGCCGCAAGGTAGATGAGCAGGAACAACGAGCCTCCCAACGACACCGCAGCCAGCGGCGCAGGGTCCTCGCCACCATAGTTTCCCACCATCGCCGTATCGGCAAACTGCGTTGTCAACTGCCCCGCCTGCGCCAAAACCACAGGCAACGCAAGGGCTAAAATTCGCTTATAATATTTCGTAAATCTTCGTAACATAGCGCAAAGATACAAACACTTATCTTTTTCTCCAAGCACCCCTTTTGCATCGCGCAGAACATTTCGACGAAAAAGACCACAACACACTACTTATGGCACATATCTCTCTATCAATCAACGCCACTCGGTGATAATTTTTAGCCACAAAAACACCCGTTCGGCTATAAAAATCTACCATTCAGTAATTTTCTGCGTCTATTTTTTAAAATAATTTAAAATTCTTATTCTTAATTCAATAATTATATTACCTTTGCAATGTGATATGTTATCTCCTTTTGGGAACGAAACGTCCTAAAAGGATATATTACTACATATATAGAAAATAATCTATAATTCACAGAAACAGATATGAGTAACTTAAATTTGACTCCTGACTACTTGTTTGAGGTAAGTTGGGAGGTCTGCAACAAGGTGGGTGGCATTCACACTGTCATCGCATCTAAAGCGCCTTTCGTGAAGCAGTTGCTCGGTGACAAGTACATCACCATCGGCCCAGACTTCTCGTTCGACGCTGTGAGTCCTGGGTTTAAGGAGGACAACACACTTTTGGCTGCTTGGCGCGAGGCTCTCTACACCAAGGGTGTTCGTGTGCGCATCGGTCGCTGGAACATCGAGGGTAGCCCTATCGCAGTGCTTATCGACTTCAAGTCGTTCATCCGCGAGAAGGATGAGATTCTTGCACAGTTGTGGCAGTCATACAACGTAGATTCGCTCGAGGGTCAGTGGGACTACATCGAGCCAGTATTGTTTGGTCACGCAGCAGGTGTGGTTATCGCATCTTTCGCCGAGCAGTTCGCAACTGAGAATCAGAAGGTCGTAGCACACTTCCACGAGTGGATGGCATCAGCCGGTGCTCTCTACCTCCGCGACAAGGCTCCTTACGTAGCAACAGTGTTCTCTACACACGCTACAGTTATGGGTCGCTGCATCGCTGGCAACCGTCTGCCTCTCTACAACGACCTTCACAAGTTCAACGCCGACGAGTTGGCACGTCAGTTCCACGTTATGGCAAAGCACTCTTTGGAGAAGGCTGCGGCATCGGCTGCAGATGCTTTCCTCACAGTTAGCGACATCACTGCTAACGAGTGTAAGTATTTGCTCGGTCGCGAGGTAACACGCGTAACACCTAACGGCTTCGAGAATGGCTTCGTACCACAGGGCAAGGCTTTGGAGGCACAGCGCAACGCAGCACGCAAGAAGATGTTGGAGGTTGCCTCAGCAGCGTGGGGTTACAACTTCGCGGATGACACCCTCATCGTAGGCACAAGTGGCCGCTATGAGTACCGCAACAAGGGTATCGACGTATACCTCGAGTCGTTGAAGCAGTTGGCTACATCAAACCTCAACCGCGACGTATTGGCTATCGTAGCAGTGCCAGCAGGCATCAACGGTGTTCGTGAGGACCTCGTTAAGCACCTCGCTGACAGCAACAACGCTATCGACCCATCACAGAAGCGCTACCTCACACACCGTCTCGAGGCAGAGGCGTGGGATCAGGTGTCGCAGAGCATCGAGGGCAGCATCCTTTCTACAAACGCATCACGCGTTAAGGTGCTCTTCGTGCCTACATACCTCAACGGCAACGACGGCCTATTCAACATTTCATACTATGAGATGCTCGCAGGTTTCGACCTCACAGTATTCGCATCATACTACGAGCCTTGGGGCTACACACCACTCGAGTCTGTAGCATATGGCGTTCCTACAGTTACCACAACCCTCGCAGGTTTCGGTATGTGGGTTGCAAAGTTGGCTAACCACGAGGCTGTGGATATCATCCGCCGCGACGACTACAACGAGCGCGAGGTAGTGTTCCACATCACCGAGGTTATCAAGCGCTACTTGGCTATGGACGCTGCAGCGTTGGCAAAGAGCCGTGAGGCAGCCATCGAGGTATCGAACACAGCACTATGGAGCAAACTCTTCAACGAGTACAAGCAGGCATACGAGGAGGCTATGGATAACTCTGTAGCACGCACCAACCGTGTACTTATCGACGGTGGTAGCCGTGGCGAGCAGATTAACTTCGTACGCCAGCAGTTGACCTCTAACCGCCCATCTTGGCACCGTCTTATGGTCGAGAAGAGCATCCCTGAGCGCCTTAAGCCACTCGAGGAGTTGTCACGCAACTTGTGGTGGTGCTGGACTGTTGCTGCTCGCGACCTGTTCGAGTCTGTAGACGAGGAACTCTGGGTAAAGGTAGACCGCAACCCTATCGTGTTGTTGGATAAACTCTCTGCAACACGTTGCGAGGAGTTGTGCGCCGACGCTGATTTCCTGAAGCGTATGGACGCTGTATACGCTGAGTTCACAGCATATATGAGCGAGAAGCCAGCACCTGAGCACGCAAAGGTTGCATACTTCTCTATGGAGTATGGTTTGCACTCTACACTCAAGATTTACTCTGGTGGTCTTGGTATCTTGGCTGGTGACTACCTCAAGGAGGCTTCTGACCGCAACGTAGGTATGGTTGCTGTAGGTTTGTTGTACCGCTACGGTTACTTCACACAGCGTCTCTCGGCACAGGGTGCTCAGGAGGCTACATACGAGGCACAGAACTTCTTCAAGTTGCCTATCTCGCCTGTTCGTGACGAGTTTGGCAACTGGATTACCACACAGGTAGCACTCCCAGGTCGTACCCTCTCGGCACGTGTTTGGAAGTGCGCAGTAGGTCGCACAGACCTCTACTTGTTGGATGCTGACTACGAGGCTAACCTCGAGGAGGATCGTCAGATTACATACCACCTCTATGGTGGCGATTGGGAGAACCGCTTGAAGCAGGAGATGTTGCTCGGCATCGGTGGTATCCGTGCCCTCGTGAAGATGGGCATCAAGCAGCAGGTATACCACTGCAACGAGGGTCACGCTGCGTTTATCGGTCTTGAGCGTATCCGCAACCTCATCTCTAAGAAGCACTTGTCATTCTCTGAGGCTATGGAGGTTGTTCGCTCTTCATCGCTCTTCACAACACACACACCAGTGCCAGCAGGTCACGATGCGTTCCCTGAGTCTATGATTCGTCAGTATATGTCACACTACCCTGACGTATTGGGCATCACCTGGGATCAGTTCATCAACTTGGGTAAGACTAACCCTAACGACCCTAACGAGAAGTTCTCGATGTCGGTACTCGCTTGTAACCTCTCACAGGAGGTTAACGGTGTGTCGTGGTTGCACGGCGAGGTTTCTAAGGAGATTCTCGGTAATATGTGGCCAGGCTACTTCAAGAATGAGTTGCACATCGGCTACGTAACCAACGGTGTACACTTCCCAACGTGGGTAGCGTCAAACCTTCGTCGCCTCTACGCCAAGTATTTCGGTGACGCCTTCACAGGTCACACATATAACATCCCTGAGTGGCAGAACGTTCACAAGATCGACGATAACGAGTTGTGGCAGGAGCGTATGTTCCTCAAGAACCGCCTTATCAAGACTATCCGCAAGCGCTATAGCGACCCTACACAGGTACGTCTTCAGTCGCCACGCCAGATGGTACAGGTTGTTGAGAGCATCAAGCCTGATGTGCTTACTATCGGTTTCGCACGTCGTTTCGCTACTTACAAGCGTGCATACTTGCTCTTCACAAACCTCGAGCGTTTGTCAGCATTGGTAAACAACAAGGAGCGTCCTGTGCAGTTCATCTTCGCAGGTAAGGCTCATCCAAATGACAAGCCAGGTCAGGACCTCATCAAGCGTATCGTGGAGGTATCGGCAATGCCAGAGTTCGTAGGTAAGATTGTCTTCTTGCAGAACTACGATATGGAGTTGGCACGCCGTATGGTACAGGGTGTTGACGTATGGTTGAACACTCCTACACGTCCTTTGGAGGCTTCGGGTACTTCGGGTGAGAAGTGTGTTATGAACGGTGTTATGCAGTTCTCAGTCCTCGACGGATGGTGGGTTGAGGGTTACAAGGAGGGCGCTGGCTGGATGTTGCCTATGGAGCGCACCTACGCCGACCAGCGTTTCCAGGATGAACTCGACGCCGAGATGATCTACAACACTATCGAGGAGCAGATCGTACCATTGTACTACGACCGTGCTGAGGATGGCGTACCACACCGCTGGGTTAACGCTGTTAAGAAGTGTGTTGCCGACATCGCTTCAAACTTCACAATGAACCGTCAACTTATCGACTACGAGGAGCGTTTCTACAACAAGTTGGCTGAGCGTAAGGGTATCATCGTTGAGAACAACTACCTTATGGCTCGTGAGATTGCAGCGTGGAAGCGTAAGGTTTCAGCAGCGTGGGACAACATCGAGATTCTCGACGTTAAGCGTGCTGAGATCAACAACGAGGCAATGTACGTTGGTAAGAAGTACCACTTCGAACTCACCCTCTCACTCGCTGGTTTGAGCAAGGAGGATCTCGGTGCAGAACTCGTTGTGGCTACACAGATTGAGGCTGGTCAGGCAGCAAATGTTGTTGAGACACGCCGCTTGGAGGTTGTCGCTTCGGACGAGAACACCGTAACTCTGGCTTTGGACTATGCTCCTGAGCACACAGGTATGTTCGACGTTGCGTTGCGTATCTTCCCATCTAACGACAAGTTGGAGCACCGTATGGACTTCGCTCTCGTTAAGTGGGCATAACCCCAACTACGATAATGAAATACCCGAGTCACTAAGGCTCGGGTATTTTTTTGTTGCTTATCTAAAAGAGTTCTAATTGTTCGGGGGAACTGTTGAACGTGAGTCGATGATATGGCGAGAGACCATACTCCCTGACCGCAAGACGATGCTCGCGTGTGGGATATCCCTTGTTCTTCGCCCAGCCATACATAGGATACTCCTCCGCCAGGCGCATCATATACTCATCGCGATGTGTCTTGGCAAGCACCGATGCCGCTGCTATGTTGGCATACTTGCCATCACCCTTAACTATTGTGCGCCAGGGTATTGCCAGATCGGTGTGAAACTTATTACCATCTATCACCGCAAACTCCGCGGGCGTTGTGAGGTTGCGCAGTGCGATATTCATACCTTCGATAGATGCGTTAAGGATATTTATTTGGTCTATACGCTCAGCCGTAACCTCCGCCACATACCACGCCACAGCCTCACGCTCGATGATGCTGCGCAGTTGCTCACGACGACGCTCAGTCATCTGCTTGGAGTCGTTGAGGAGCGGATGGTGAAAATCCTTGGGAAGTACCACCGCTGCGGCAAATACCGACCCTGCGAGGCATCCACGACCAGCCTCGTCACAACCTGCCTCTATAAGGTCATATTGATAACAATTTTCGAGCATAACACAACTAAGTTAGCGTTTCACCTCACTCTGTCGGCACGCGTTATCGGGAGTATAGCCCTCCGCACCAAACGAGTTCATATATCGCAGCATAGCACTTCGCACACTGATGTCAGTAGGTCGTAGTTGACGTGCTACTATGGCGCTATCTATGTAGTTCTCAGCGATATAGTTACACATAGCAACACGATACTCACCCTCCTGCAACTCAAACACCACATCTACGGCATCGGGCACCTCCGCAGGCTCATCACCAAGGATTATGGCATACGGAGCATCGGAGCGGAAGTATGGGTAGTGTGACTCCTTATCGGGATTCTCCGCACTGCCTTTGTTATACTTGCGGAGTATAAAGTCACGCATCTGCTGCGTAGTCATAGTGCCTATGTATATTGTTGACTGGAATGGGTCGTTGTTGAGAATCTCGGCACGGATGACATCACCCTCCGCGAAGCCATCGAGGCGTATGCCTCCATAGTGGTAGAAGGTAACCTCGGGCACGAAACCATCCTCGTATGGGTAGCCAGCAAGAGATGCTATCGTGAAGTTCGCAACACCCTCCTTTGTCGCTGCGGCGGTGGCGTAACCCACAACACTATTCAACTCCTTATCGCTCGCCTTGAGAACCTCAACACGCTCCACAAAACGGCAATCAGGCTCTACGTCCGAGAGGTTTACCTGGTTGTACGCGACGCTGACAATAGCGCCTCCGACAATCTCCAAATCCGCAACCATAGCATAGCGTATATTCTTGACGTTTTGGGAGATATGCACACCGCAAACATCCTCATTCTTCAAGTCGTGGCTATGACCTCCGGCAATCCACTGACACGCCACGCCACTCTCTGCCAAGCGCCTGTCGCTCTGCCATCCCATATGCGACAACAGCACCACAAAGTCACACTTCTGTGCCACCACGCCACACACCTCATATGCAGTCTCCACATCCGATGTGAAGTCGTAGTTCTCATACGCCTTCTTGCCACCCAACGGGAAGCCACCATTGTCGGTATCCACAACGCCCACAACACCTATCTCGACACCCATCTTCTCAATTACGGTATAGTGCAGAGGCTGCTTCGCACCACTCTTGGCGGTGACATTGGCGCACACCACATCGAACTCCGCAGCATCAATCATCGCATCGAGCACCTGAGAGCCCTTGTCGAACTCGTGGTTACCGAGCGTTGCAACATCATATCCCATATCGTTCATAATCTCAATAAGGGGCACACCAGGCTCAGCAGCATCGTCGACATATGCATTACCCGACACCCTGTCGCCAGAGTCCACAAGGAGCACCTCACCGCGCTCCTCATATACCGCAACGAGGGTTGCGAGACGTGGCAGAGCATCTATCGTGGCGTGCACATCGTTGGTAGAGATTATATACAAGTGACCATCCTCGCTACTCTTGGGCATACAACCCACAACGGCGCTAAGGAGTAATAATGTGGAAAAAATAATAAGTTTTCGCATAAGTTGTCATATTTATGGTTACAAATTTACAAAAATTTACTATCTTTACACACCATTAATTAAAAATGTTTGATGATATGGCTCACCTTATAGAACTTCGGTTATTGAACAACACCTCAACACTAAACGTTGAGATGGGTACTACTCTTTTGGAGGTATTGCAAAAGACAGATATCGTGCAGCCATATCCATTCCTCGTTGCGAGGGTCAACAACGCCTACAAATACCTCAACTACCGCATCTGCAAACCTATCACCGTGGAGTTCCTCGACCTCAGAGACTTCGAGGGCTACCGCGTATATCAGCGCACACTGTCGTTTGTTATGCAGCGAGCATCGTTGGAGGTGTTCCCCGGGCGTAAGTTACGCATCCGCCACTCGTTGGGCAACGGCTTCTATGCCGAGTTCGACGACCGCAAACCCCTGAGCGTGGAGGATACCGCACTGCTCAAGGAGCGTATGGCAGCCATCGTAAAGGAGGATATCGCCATAACACGCAGCAAGCGTCTCTCGGAGGAGGTATCTGCGGAGTATGCTGCGTATGACTTCGACGACCGCGTGGCGTTGCTCACCACACGCCCACAACTATACCGCACCGTAAACCACCTGGGCACTATGCCGGGATACTTCTTCGGTGTGTTAGCACCCTCAACAGGTTATGTTCCCCACTTCGACATAGCGCCCTACTGCAATGGCTTCTACGTAGCACTCCCTGCGCGTACCAACCCCGAGCAGATATCTACGATGGTCAACCACGACAAGATGTTCGAGATTTTCCACGAGTATCAGCGCTGGATAGATATTATGGGTGTGCCCACCATCGGCGACCTCAACCGCAGGGTTATGGAGGGCGATGCGTCGGAGTTGATAAAGATTGCCGAGGCGTTCCACGAGTTGAAGATTGCGTCCATAGCGCGTATGATTGCGGAGGCTAACGAGGAGCGTGGTGTGCGTATGGCACTCATCTCAGGCCCTTCGTCAAGTGGCAAGACCACATTCTCGAAGCGTCTGGGTGTGCAGTTGCGCGTCAGAGGCTACGACCCTGTGCTCATAGCCCTCGACGACTACTTCGTGGATAGAGACAAGACCCCTCTCGACGAGGATGGCAAACCCGACTTCGAGGCTTTAGAGGCTATAGACCTTGCAACGCTAAACGACCACCTGAAGCGCCTATCAGCAGGCGAGAGTGTGGAGATTCCACGCTACGACTTCATCACCGGCAAGCGTCAGTGGCACGAGAAACCTCTCAAGTTGACCGACCGTTCGATACTCATTATGGAGGGTATCCACGCCCTTAACCCACGCCTCACACCCGGTATTGCCGATGGCAAGAAGTTCAAGATATACATCTCGTGCTTCACATCGGTGGCTATGGACAACTTCTCACGAATACCCACCACGGACAACCGTCTCCTGCGTCGCACCATCCGCGATAATGCCTCGCGCGGTCACAACGCACTGCGCACCCTTGCTATGTGGTCGTCGGTACGTCGTGGCGAGGAGAAGCACATATTCCCATATCAGGAGAATGCCAACGTGATGTTCAACTCATCGCTCTTCTACGAGATATCTGTGCTCAAGGCTTTGGCAGAGCCACTACTCAGAGAGGTACCCGACACTGTACCCGAGTATGGCGAGGCACGTCGCATCCTCAAGTTACTGGAGAACTTCACACCTATAGAGCCCGATGAGATACCACCAACATCGCTTCTCAGGGAGTTTATCGGAGGTAGTTCGTTCAAATACTGATACTAAAACACAAAACCAAGAGTTATAACTATAACGAAACTAAAACTAATACTAAATAAACCTTTAACAAAAATGAAAATCTTTGACAACTTTGTAGACCGCCACACAGGTCTCAACTCTAAGGAGGATTTGCAGCAGATGCTCGCCACAATTGGCGTGGAGTCTGTTGAGGAACTTTTGCAGCAGGTTATCCCACAGAATATCCGTCTCAAGAAGGATTTGGATTTGCCAGCAGCGATGAGCGAGTATGAGTATGCCTCACACATCGCAGAACTCGCAGCCAAGAATCGCACCTTCCGTTCGTTCATCGGTATGGGTTACTACCCTAACGTAGTGCCTGCCGTAGTATCACGCAACGTATTCGAGAATCCAGCGTGGTACACATCATACACACCATATCAGGCAGAGATCTCACAGGGTCGTTTGGAGGCATTGCTCAACTACCAGACCGCTATCCTCTCGCTCACAGGTATGGAGGTTGCCAACTGCTCACTCCTGGATGAGGCTACAGCAACTGCCGAGGCTATGCTTATGATGTATGCATTGCGCTCGCGTGATGCTGTTAAGCAGGGTCGCAACCAACTCTTCGTGGATGAGAATATCTTCCCACAGACCTTCGACGT
>JAFOCZ010000157.1 GCA_017380955.1 Alistipes sp. | reverse complement strand
GGTAATGGCAAGTCGCCACAGTCACTCCGCGATACAGTGTCGTTCACATACGATGTATACACTATGCGTGGTGATGTTGTGGAGTCTCACAACGAGCGTGTTGAGACCCTCAAAAGCGCTTTGGCAGAGGCCGAGGCAGATACCACATCTGCTCCCGAGATGCGTGAGATGCGCATAGAGCGTATCAAGGGTCAGTTGGAGACTACCGAGAACTTGAAGGTGGTCCTCGACCGCGCTATCATCAAGGGCTCGAAGTATGGTATCCAGAAGGCCAGCGAGGGTGGCGACATCACATTGTGGATTCCTGCATCGTTGGCATACGGCAGCCGTGGTAATAAGGTTGTGTCGCCTAATGAGCCTATCGTTATGACCATCCACCTCAATAGTGTGGCTTATGGTCCTTCGGAGGAGGAGATTGCTGCAAAGCAGATTATGGCTCCAAAGTTCTCGAAGAAGGCACCTAAAAGACTCGAGGGTAATCCATCTATCAACGCTGCCGAGAAGTCTCTCGACGCAGAGCAGAGCAACGAGAGTGGTAAGGGTGTTAAGGTTGTGAAGCCTATCACGGTAAAGCCTGTAAAGGGTGAGGATGTGAAGTAGTCTTCTTTATATAATAATATCATAGGAGTGTCCATTGGATGCTCCTTTTTTTTGTGCTCTTGTGCGAAAAATTGCAACTTTTTTATCGTTGACACAACCTGTCAAAATATGGTGGTTACTTTGCATCGTGAAAAACAAACTAACACTAAAAATGACTACTACTATGGGACTAAATTATGCAATAGATTGTCGCGCTTGTGGAGCGCATAGCGAGTACCACACAACCATCGTTGTTCGTAGCAAGAACACACATCTCCACCTCGCCGACCACGTCGACACCGAGTGTGCCATCCGCTGCCCTGTGTGCCGTGCACGTCTCAACAATAGCGTGGCGGAGTTTCACCAGCAGGTGACCATAAGCCTCAGCGAGTAACCCGATAAATTTTGCTTATCGCGATATAGGTAAAAAGTATGGGTTATATTTCCTAATTTAGGAAAAAAAGAGTAACTTTGGGTTGAAATTGAGAAATGAGATAAAACACAATAACGATTATGAGTAATATAAAGATAGGGGATATGCTCCCCGAGTTTCAGAGCGTAACAGACAAGGGCGAGGCTTTTGGCCTCGAGAACCTCAAGGGCTCACCAACAGTGCTTTACTTCTACCCAAAGGATAACACCTCGGGATGTACGCTCGAGGCCAAGAGCCTCAGAGATGGCAAGGAGGAGTTGCAGCGCCGCGGATATAAGATTGTGGGTGTGAGTCCCGACTCTGTGAAGTCACACCAGGGATTTTGCACCAAGCACGACCTTAACTTCACACTCCTCTCCGATGCCGACCACTCGTTGTCGGAGGCGTTGGGCGTATGGCGCTTGAAGAAGATGTGTGGCAGGGAGTATATGGGCATCGTGCGCACCACATTCCTCCTCGATGCCGAGGCACGCATAACACACATCATCACAAAGGTGGATACCAAGGACTCCTTTGGTCAGATTATCAAACTCTTGGGAGAGTAACAGATTGGAAATTTAAAAACAGATACTATATATGGCAGAGAAAGTACAGGTAAATGCTGACAAACTCAAGGTGTTGTCGGCAGTGATGGATAAGATTGAGAAGGACTTTGGCAAGGGCTCGATTATGCGTATGTCGAGCGATACTGTTGCCGATGTTCCGGTGATCCCTACAGGTTCTATAACCCTCGATATGGCGTTGGGTGTTGGTGGCTACCCTAAGGGTCGTGTGATTGAGATTTTCGGTCCTGAGTCATCAGGTAAGACCACTCTTGCCATCCACGCTATTGCCGAGGCTCAGAAGTCGGGAGGTATCGCGGCGTTCATAGATGCTGAGCACGCCTTCGACCCTTACTATGCTCAGAAGTTGGGCGTCGACGTGGATAACCTCCTCGTGTCGCAGCCCGATAATGGTGAGCAGGCGTTGGAGATTGCCGACACCCTCATCCGCTCAAGTGCTATCGACATCATCGTCATCGACTCTGTGGCGGCGCTTACGCCAAAGGCCGAGATTGAGGGCGATATGGGTGACTCGAAGATGGGTCTTCAGGCACGTCTTATGTCTCAGGCATTGCGTAAGTTAACAGCCTCTATATCAAAGACTAAGACAGTATGTATCTTCATCAACCAGTTGCGTGATAAGATTGGCGTTGTATATGGCAACCCTGAGACTACCACCGGTGGTAACGCCCTCAAGTTCTACGCCTCAGTGCGTATCGACATCCGCCGTTCATCGGTTATCAAGGATGGTGAGGAGCAACTCGGTACACGCACCAAGGTTAAGGTTGTCAAGAACAAGGTGGCACCTCCATTCAAGAAGGCGGAGTTCGACATTATGTTTGGCGAGGGTATCTCTAAACTTGGTGAGATCATCGACCTTGGCGTGGACTTTGAGATTATCAAGAAGTCAGGCTCGTGGTTCTCATATGGCGATCGCAAGATTGGTCAGGGTCGCGACGCTGTGAAGGAGGCGTTGAAGAACGACGCAGCGTTGATGGAGGAGATTGAACTCCGAGTACGCGCCGCAATGGCTGATTCGGAGAGATAAGATGGCATCTACCACCTTCTATCTTAGAATCAATCAGGGAAGGGGTGGTATTGACAATAGTTAATTAGTTGATAGTAAGCAGTTTGCGAGACTATCAACGGATAAATAAACAACCCAAACACGGCTATCGTATGGTAGCCGTGATTTGGCGTATTATATAAACACCAATGATATAAGGCTATGGTAGAGTATTCACCCGCAGATGAGATATTGATAGAGGAGAAGTGGCAAGAACTCGAGGAGGCGTGCCGCAAGGCTAAGGTGTTCCGCAGAGAGGATGATTGGCAGTTTGTGCGACGTGCATTCTTCCTCGCTAAGGAGGCGCATAAGGGCGTTCGACGACGCTCCGGAGAGCCTTATGTCATACACCCAATAGAGGTGGCGCTTATCGCCGTGAGGGAGATAGGCCTCGGCAAGAAGAGCGTTGTGGCGGCATTGCTCCACGACGTGGTGGAGGATACGGAGTATACCTTGGAGGATATATCACGAATCTTCTCGCCAAAGATTGCCTCGATGGTCGATGGACTTACCAAGATGTCGGGAGTCTTCAACACCGATAGTTCGGAGCAGGCGGAGTATTTCCGTAAGGTGCTGTTGACGTTGTCGGACGATGTGCGTGTCATAATCATCAAGATTGCCGACCGTCTGCACAATATGCGCACCCTCGGCGCTATGCCTCACAACAAGCAGATAAAGATTACGAGTGAGACCATATACCTCTTTGTGCCGTTGGCGCACCGTCTCGGTCTCCACGCCATAAAGAGTGAGTTGGAGGATTTGTGTATGCGTTACCGCTTCCCCGAGGAGTATGAGGAGATAACGCGTAAGATTGACGATACGGAGACTGAGCGTCAGGCATACATCGAGAAGTTTATGGCACCTATACGTGCGGTACTCGACAAGAATAAGTTCCAGTATGAGATGACGGCGCGTGTCAAGAGCATCTACTCCATCTGGAATAAGATGCGCCGCAAGAACATACCTTTCGAGGAGGTATACGACCTCTTCGCCATACGCATCATCTTCAAGACTACGCCATTCCCATCGGAGAAGACGCAGTGCTGGCAGATATACTCCTGCGTTACGGATATCTACAAGCCACATCCCGACCGCTTGCGTGACTGGATAAGTATGCCAAAGTCCAATGGCTACGAGGCTCTGCACTCTACGGTGATGGGCCCTGATGGCATATGGGTGGAGGTGCAGGTGCGCACACAGCGTATGGATGACATCGCGGAGCGAGGCTTCGCAGCACATTGGAAGTATAAGCATCAGACCATAGCCCAGGAGGAGGATGGTCTGGATAAGTGGCTACGTCAGGTGCGTGATGCGCTGAATAGCCCTACCGAAAGCGCACACGAGTTCCTCGACAACTTCAAGTTGAGCCTCTACAAGCGCGATATCGTGGTCTTTACGCCCAAGGGCGATGCGCACACTATGCCTTATGGCGCTACGGTACTCGACTTTGCGTATGAGATTCACACCAACATCGGCAACCACGCCATAGGCGCTAAGGTCAACCATCGCACACAGCCTATAACGACGCGCCTGAATACTGGCGATCAGGTGGAGATTATCACCGCGGAGTCGGCACGCCCAAAGGCAGAGTGGCTTGATGTGGTCATCACAAGCAAGGCACGACAGACCATTCAGGATTGGCTCAAGGGTGAGCGTCAGGATAACATAGAGTATGGTATGCGCCACCTCGAGGAGTCGTTGGCGGAGTATAACGTCACGCTCAACGGCCGTGTGTTGCGAAAACTTATGGCGGCGTATGAGTGCCGAAACAAGGATGAGTTGTATAGCAAGATTGGCGCGGGAATCATAAAACTCGACAACCTCGAGCAACTGCTCAAGGAGAACGCATCGCGCAAGATTCTCAAGTTTTGGAAACTTCTGATTCCAGGAACTACTACAACCGGTGATGAGGATTTGGATGACGATGCTACGACCCTCGACGACACCCTCGCTGTTGATGAGAACGCACCACACGAGCCGGTGTTCGAGATGGCGGAGTGCTGCGAGCCAATACCCGGAGATAGGGTAGTCGGCTATCGTGATCCGCAGTCGGGACATATCATCGTGCATAAGTCTACATGCGACAAACTCATACGTCTCGCAGCGCAGTACGGCGAGAATATCATCCGCGAGCAGGATATACGATGGTCACAGCAGAAGGCGGTGTCGTATCTCGCCTCGGTGGAGATATATGGCATCGACCGCCCAAGTATCGTGCTCGATTTGACGAAGGTCATAACCGCGGACTTCAGCATAAATATGCGCGCTATCTCTATTCAGTCTCACGACGGAATCTTCGAGGGAACTATCAGTCTCTATGTTCAGGATATCGATAGTCTGAATATGTTGCTCGACAACATCCGCAAGATTAAGGGTATTGAGCGTGTTAAGCGCCTGCTCAATACTTAGCCTTTGTAGAGCGCAGCAGAGTCCGTAAACCGCTAAAGTATGGGTAGGGTATTTGACTACAATACTATGGATACTGGAGCGGTATGCTGAGAGGTAGTCGCACCTTAGGCAGAATAACGGAAGATGTAGGGTAGTTTACCGCTACTTCCCAAATAAGAAACTTTTATACTAAAATTCATAATAGATTATGGCAACAATTTTTTCACGCATTGTAGCAGGTGAGATCCCCTGTTACAAGGTCGCTGAGAACGACAAGTTCTTTGCGTTCCTCGACATCGCGCCATTGGCAAAGGGTCACACATTGGTAATTCCAAAGCGCGAGGTAGACTATTTCTACGACCTGGAGGATGACGAACTTCAGGAGATGATCGTATTCGCAAAGAGTATTGCGAAAAAAATCCAGGCAACTACACAGTGTAAGAAGGTCGCAACAGTGGTTCTTGGCCTCGAAGTACCCCACGCACACATCCATTTGGTGCCTATGAACACCGAAAATGACGTAGATTTCAAGCGTGAGAAACTCTCTCTTACTCCAGAAGAGTTCGCAGAAATAGCAGCCTTATTGCAGTAATCAACACTGTTGATAACTACGTAAGTAGTTGAATTATAGGGTAGTGTATTGTTATTAACAATGCGCTACCCTTATTTTATTAACATAATGTTCCCGTCCTCCTTTTCTTTGATTTTTTCGCAGACTTTCCCGGCTGTACATATGTAAATTTTCCTTTAGTTTACAATTGTAATTACATTTGTAAACAAGAGATTACAATCTTAACTTTGTAAATATTACAAACGTAAGCGAATTACTCTATATTAACAATTGTTAATAGTTACAAATGTAATAAAATCACGCTGTCGCCCACTACCCTAAAAACGAGGTAAATCAAGCGAATACAATTACTAAACATTATTTTTTATAGCACTGAAAATCAGCATAGTTACGCTTTTTATATAATCTCTATTATAACTAAAATAGCGTTTAAACGCATTTATAATGGTTTGTTGGGTTAAATGGTCGTGATATAAGTGTAATATACTGAAATTGGTCTATTTATGTGGTGTTTGCTTAACTTAGTTGTAGGTAGGACGCTTTTCCGTATTTAACCATAACGGCGATTGTTACAAATGTCATAGTTATTAACAATTATTAACACATTACAAATGTCATAAAAATTTGCTTTACAAAATTAATTTTTGTATCTTTGTAAAAATTTAAAATATGAAGGAAAAACTTGAGATAATACGCATAAATGAGAAGATGAATGCCTCGACGCTTGCGAAAAAATTGGGCGTTGAGTCCTCTGCTCTATCCCACATCAAGTCGGGACGTAACAAGCCGCGCTTCGATTTCATCGTAAAAGTCCTGACGGTTTTCCCTCATATCAACCCCGACTGGTTGCTTCTTGGTCGTGGCCCCTACTTGCGTTCCGACATCGAGATGTTCAACGATCTCGAGCGCGAAGATGACGAGGTACAGGTTAGCCCAGAACTCCCCTCTTCGGATGAGGTATCGCTCTTCGACCAGACTGAAAATAACGAATTCCCCGAGACTAATTTTCCGCCGAAAAATGAACGCCGTGACATTTTTCCTTTCACCTCTGCGGATGGCAAACGTGTCGAGCGAGTGATAGTATTATACGACGACAAATCTTTTGAGAGTTACTCCCCATCGCAGCAATAAGGCTACATATATAACAAAGAAGTGTTACCACATCAGGTAGCACTCCTTCTTTGTTTATATGTCTTGGTCTCTCTAAAGTCTCGCTCTAATCCACTGCATATTTTTTTGCGCTTGTATGAAACCTCCTCTTTCCATTGTTCCACTTTCGATAAATCTCACCCCCACTTCCCCTATTTTCACCTAAAGCATAAAAATGTAATAAATAACATAAATATGCACTATGCCTTGCGAAAGAATTTCGATATTTTAGAGCGAAGAGTTCTGCGATAACAACAAAAAAAGGAGACTAAAAACCGCCGTTGCTAATCTCCCTATCTAATATATTACGCGAATAATAGTCGCTATTTTCTCATCTCCTCGCGAATCTTCTGCAATTCATACATCTTGTCGCGATACTGCTTTGCCGCCTGAAAATCGAGTTCTTTTGCCGCTGCCTCCATCTTGGTGCGCATCTCGTCTATCAACTTGTCGATGTTCTGTTCGAGGATGTTGCTTTGCGATTCTGTGTTATACTCCGCGCACTCCTCCGCCACGATATCTGCCCTCTTAGCCTCGCTCTTCGCGCCGCGCTTCTCCTCCTTAGGTGCGCTGCTCTTAGCGCCCTGGAGGATGTCGTTTAGGGCATTTCTGCGCTCCTCAGCGTTGTTGTCACTGCCTAACGCCTCGATGTCCGCAAATATCGCATTCTGCTCGTTGCTGCTCTTCTTCGCGCGCTTTGGCAATAGGTCATTTGCGAAGTTATACTCTATCTGCTTTGCCCTGCGCTGCACACTCTCGCGCACGACCTCCATCATCGTCTTCGACATAGTGTCGCCATACAACACCGCAACGCCGTTAGGATGTCGCGCAGCACGTCCTATGACCTGTGTCAACGAGCGCACGTTACGCAAGAATCCCTCCTTGTCGGCATCGAGAATCATCACAATGCTCACCTCCGGAAGGTCGATACCCTCACGTAGAAGGTTTACGCCAACCACCACATCTATACGTCCCTCACGCAAATCCTCGAGAATCTTGATGCGATCCAAGGTCTCGATATCCGAGTGGAGGTAGTTGTTCTTGATGCCCACTCTGTCGAGGTATCGCGATAACTCCTCTGCCGAGCGCTTCGATATGGTTGTTATTATGGCTCTCTCGTTGCGCTTTATAACGCCGTTAAGCCTATCTATAACGTCGTCTATTTGGTTTTCGGTAGGGTGTATTATTATCGCAGGGTCAATGATATGCGTAGGGCGTATCAACTGCTCCACCACCTCGCCCTGGCTCTCCTTCATCTCATACTCTGCGGGTGTGGCGCTCACATATATGCGTGTCTTGGCGAGATTCTCAAACTCGTTGAAGCGCAATGGGCGGTTGTCCAATGCCGCTGGTAGTCTAAAACCATACTCCACAAGGTTCTCCTTGCGCGACCTATCACCGCCATACATACCGCGTATCTGAGGCACTGTAACGTGGCTCTCGTCTATCACCACTAACACATCATCGGAGAAGAAGTCGAGGAGGCAGAAGGGGCGTGACCCCGCCTTACGACCATCGAGATATCGTGAGTAGTTCTCAATTCCCGAGCAATATCCCAACTCGTTTATCATCTCTAAGTCATACTCCACACGCTGCTTGATGCGCTGTGCCTCCACGGCGCGCTCCATACTCTCGAAATACTCTATCTGCTTTATCAGATCCTCCTGTATCTGCCCTATGGCGCGGTTAATGTTGTCGCGTGTCGATACAAAGAGGTTACAAGGGTATATCGTCACCTCATTTAGCGTCGCCTGCTTCTTGCCCGTCGTGGTGTCGAAACTATATATGCTCTCTATCTCGTTGTCGAAGAACATAATCTTGAAGCCCTGGTTTCCGAACTCGCCAAACGACGCCATAATCTCTATGCTATCGCCTCTTACGCGGAATGTCGTGGGCTTCAACTCCATCTCGGTGCGTGTGTATAGCGCATCCACAAGCCTGCGCAGCAATTCATTACGCTGATGCGTCTCGCCAACCCTCAGCGTTATCGCCGTAGCGTGGAAATCATCGGGGTTACCGCAACCATATATGCAGGATACACTCGACACCACCACCACATCTCTACGTCCCGAGAGCAGCGTCGCCACGGTCTTTAGTCGCAACTGCTCAATCTCGTTGTTTATCGAGAGATCCTTCTCGATGTATGTATCTGTTGTTGGTAGGTATGCCTCGGGCTGGTAGTAGTCGTAGTAGGATATGAAGAACTCCACAGCATTCTCGGGGAAGAATGCCTTAAACTCGCCATACAACTGCGCTGCGAGGGTCTTGTTGTGGCTTATCACGAGCGTGGGCCTGTCGATCTTCGCTATGGCATTTGCTATGGTAAATGTCTTTCCCGATCCTGTGACACCCAGCAGCGTTGTGCCCTTATTCTCCTCGGTAACTACCGACTGCACAATCTTCTCTATCGCCTCTGGCTGGTCACCCGTAGGGCTGTATGTCGATACTAAGTTGAAGTTCATTCTACAAAGATACTCAAAATTTGTGCAACAACAAAAAAATGGATTGTCTAATGTTGGACAATCCATTTTATAAGAAGTTGTATAACAAGAGTTAGTTTTAGGCGCACGCAGTCCGAAAAAGCCGTAGTTTACTTGGCGTAAATGAGGATTTTGAGGACAAGTGCAACGCCAAAATAACCTTGTTAGACGGCTTCTATTACTCCGCTGAGCCGTAGCCCGAGAAAGGGTGGATAGATACTATCCACGCATTGCCGTAGCGAGTGTTACCTGAGAGTTTGATGTGCGACTTGCCCTCGTTAATGCTCACGCTATACTCGTTGAGGAGTTGCTGCTTAGGCTCCGACATAAGGTCGTCAGAGTCGGTAATCCAGATGCGTGTGAGAAGACCTGTGGCGTTGTCAATCTCATAGCCCCAGATTGTCACCGAGTGGTGCAACGAAGCGATGTTCTCGCTAAGGGCAATAGTCAAACTTGCCATACCGCGCTCGAACGTCTCAACAACGAGATTTGAGAAGTATGCCAAACGCTCCTTACCCTGCAATGATGAACCATTACCCCATAGGTAGTAGTTGTTGTAGCAGTAGGTGTACATCTCTGGGTACTGGCTTGGGAAGATGTCGTGAGAGTAGCCACGGTAGAGGTGTGACTCGATGCTGCTCCATACGCTCTTAAAGTAGCCACCCTCGGTCAAAGGATATGCCTGTGAGCCTGATGATGCATACTCGCCGCCATAGAGTTTACCCTCGAAGTACCAAGGAATAGCCTCCTCAGGGTGACCACCCTTATTGTTGTTCCACTCGTCGTGGTACACCTCCAT
>JAFOCZ010000156.1 GCA_017380955.1 Alistipes sp. | reverse complement strand
AAGGACAACACTATGAGCGACTGGGAGAGTCACACCGCGGAGCGTGGTCGTGAGATATCACTGCGCATAGAGGGTCTCAAGGCGAGCACCACGTATGAGTATCGCGCCTTTGTGAATGCCGTGGGCGATATATGGACCAAGGGCGATAGTTTCACAACCCTCAACAGCGAGACCCCAACACCAAACCCCGAGCCTGAGCCAGACCCAACCCCAGAGCCTGAGCCTGACCCTACACCAGACCCAGACCCTACACCTGAGCCAACACCCGAGCCTGAGCCTACGCCATCGGGAGGTAAGACATATCGCAGTTGCTGGTATGAGTTGCCTATAGAGTATGACGGCGATGCCGATGGTCGTGATGATGAGAACTCTACGTACTACTATGCTCACCACCTATGTGCCGGTGGCGAGAAGAATGCGCAGCGTAATGGCTCGGCGCGAAACTACACCGTATGCTTCTCATCGGAGCACCACTGCCCTGTGTGGGTGGCAGCACCACGCCACAAGAGTTATCAGAGTGGCGCGAGTCGCACCGATGCCTACACCCAGGACCCTCAGATACCTGCGGATATTCAGTATCGCAAGAAGGATGCTGACAGTGGATGCAACAATGGTCATATGCTTGGCTCGGCAGACCGTCTGTCGTCGACAGCCACAAATAAGCAGGTATTCTACTTCTCGAACATAGCACCGCAGTACTCCGACACCTTCAACACCGGAGGTGGCGCGTGGAACAACCTCGAGGACCACATCGATGACCTGGTGTGCAGCGACACCCTTTATGTCGTAATTGGCGCATACTTCGACAAGTATACCGATAAGTATGGCAATACGGGAACGCCAAAGAAGATATCCTTCGGAGGCAGAAGCGACGTGTCGAAGCCTACGATGTTCTACTACGCCTTGCTACGCACCAAGAGCGGCGCGTCGGGTAAGGCTGTCAAGGATTGCTCGGCGGCGGAGTTGCAGTGCGCAGCCTTCGTGATGTGCCACGAGCAGGATAAGGGTCACAAGCCACAGGCCAAGGACCTTATATCCATAGAGGAGTTGGAGGCGCTCACAGGCTTCACATACTTCTCCAACGTGCCTAACGCACCCAAGACAACGTACAACGCTAACGACTGGTTATAATTATAGAACATCCCTATGTTAATAGCACTACAGAAACGTAAGGAGAACATCGCCGAATACATATTATATATATGGCAGATTGAGGATTTGCTGCGTGCCCTGCAGTTTAGTCCCGAGGCGATATATGCTACGCTTGTGGCAAAGATTGAGGGCGCTGACGAGCAGCAGAAGGAGAACATCTTCAACTGGTATATGCAGATTGTGGAGTTGCTGCGTAAGGAGGGTAAGGAGTCACAAGGACACATAGAGCACTCGTTGCACCTCATAGCGGACCTCCACAACCTCCACCTGCAACTTATGAAACTCCCCGTGGGAGAGCACTACCGCTCGACATACACGGCCCTCGCAGCGGAGTTACCACGCCTGCGTACCATCATCGACAAGGATGACATCAGTGACACGGAGTTATGCTTCCGCGCATTGTATGCCGCACTCCTATATCGCATTAAGGGCGGTGGCGAGAAGGCCATTGCCGACACCCTCGCCGTTGTCTCTCCTGCCATCGGTGAGTTGGCCGCGATATACGGAAAAGTGGAGCGCGGAGAGATAAATCTCTTCGAGGATTAGGGCGAAAAGTGCGAAAACTGCATTTTTTTTGATAATTTATTTGCAATTAACAAAATTCGTTGTACCTTTGCACCTCGCAAAAGAAGCGTTATTGACCCTAACCGAGGCGGCAGCAAGGTGGCTACGAGCAGAGTGGTGGCTACGGAGCGGCGGTAAATGGAAAGGAGAGGTGGCGCAGAATGGACAGCGGAACAAAAACAATAAAAAACAGATACAACTATGGCAATGAAAAGAACTTACCAGCCTTCTCGTCGTAAGAGAATTAACAAGCACGGTTTCCGTCAGAGAATGGCTACTGCCAATGGCCGTAAGGTATTGGCTGCACGTCGCGCAAAGGGTCGCAAGAAGTTGACTGTATCAGACGAGGCAACATTCAAGTACAACTAATCGAGCAAGTCTCGATAGTGTTGTGCGTGGGAGGGGGCAAGAGATTGCACTCACCACGAAAGAAGAATACGGATGGAGGATTCTCCATCCGCTTCTTTTTTTTATACACGGCGGGGAGTTCGTTGCTGTTTCACCGTTCCATTTCCCTATGTTTTGGAACGATGGAACAAAAGGTTGTTGCTTTTGCTTTCTTGCTTTTCCCTATGTTTTGCAAAAAAGCAAAAGAATTAATGAGGAGTGAGTAATTAGTAATTAGTAATGTTTTGCCTCTGCGAGGCAATTACAAAGTGAAAGGTGAAAACTGAAAAGTGTGGTGTCTTCGACGCGTCTCTATTAGTATACTATGTCATCCCGAGCGTAGCCGAGGGATCTCCTCGTTGTATAACCCACTGACAATGAGTTTATAGCGAGGAGATTCTTCGACTACGCTACGCTTCGCTCAGAATGACATAAATAAAATACCACACTTTTCAGTTTTCACTTTTCACCTTTCACTTTGTAATTGCCTCGCAGAGGCAAAACATTACTAATTACTAATTACTCACTCCTCATTAATTCTTTT
>JAFOCZ010000155.1 GCA_017380955.1 Alistipes sp. | reverse complement strand
GATAGATTGCCGGTTACTAAGATTGATACGACTACTATCTTCCCATTCTTCATCCAATGGGCCATAGTCTTCATCAGCAAAGCGCTCATCAAGCACCTCATAGGGGTCTTTATTGAAGGTAGCCGAGAGATTCTCCGAAGAGTTTGCTGAGTTAGAGTGCGACACACCGGGACGGAACACGATATTGGTCATTGAGTCGGGGTTCCATTCAAAACGCATATCGGCATTCAATGTCAAGTTTTTATTCAACGACTTACTCTGGCTATTGGAGAATGAGTTGGCACTACCCTGTGTCAAGAATGTCTCCGAGGCTGTTTGGCTCTGCGAATCGGAGTTTCTATGCGAGAAGCGCACATTACCTCCCAATGAATAGCGGGTCTTATTTTTCTTCACCTCTTCACCGAAGTTGCGTGCCATGGTGAAACCACCCATTGAGCTCTGGTTCATACCATTGCCGCCGCCACGACCGCCACGGCCACCGCCACCAGGGAAGCCATTATCGTTCACATTGTTTGTAGAGAGAATCACTGAATAGAATTCATTAGATGACAACGCGGATGTCACGAGCGTATGATCCTGTCAATGGACCCTCGTCCATCTTCTCCATAATACCCTTCAAGATAGCAGGCATAAAGCGTGCGTCGATAGCACCACCAACGATAGAGTTGTAGTACTGCAACTTACCGCCCCAAGGCAAATCGTACTCCTCCTTGCCCTTAACGCTCACTGCGATCTCCTGACCGTTAACCTTGTACTTAGTAGGCTCTGGCATATCCTCGTAGTAAGGCTCGATAACCATATGTACCTCACCAAACTGACCTGATCCACCAGACTGCTTCTTGTGACGGTAGTCAGCCTGAGCAACCTTAGTGATAGTCTCACGATATGGAATCTTTGGAGCGAAATACTCAATCTCCATCTTGTTCTCAGTAGAGAGACGCTGCTTGAGGATGTTGAGGTGGTGCTCACCCTGACCCTGGATGATGGTCTGCTTGAGTTCCTTAGAGTACTCTACAAGGATTGTAGGATCCTCATACTTAGCGTCGTTCAACAACTTACCGAGTTTCTCCTCGTCGCTCTGCTCCTTAGCCTTAACAGCAGCACGGTAGCGTGGCTCTGGGAATACGATAGGCTCTACGGTAACTGGTGCAGATGGTGCTGCAAGAGTGTCGTTGGTGCGAGTACCCTTAAGTTTCACGGTGCAACCGATATCACCTGCTGCCAACTCTGAAACCTTGATACGGTTCTTACCTGCCACAGCGAACAACTGTGAGAGTTTCTCCTTGTTACCAGTGCGAGAGTTCACCAACTCCATACCCTCGGTAACCTTACCACGTACTACGCGGAAGTAGGTAATCTCACCGATATGCTGCTCGATCTGGCTCTTGAATACGAATGCTACTGCACCCTCGTTCTCATCAGCGATGAGTTCCTCACCCTCTGTAGAGAGGAATGCTGGAGCCTTCAATGGGCCAGGGCCTACGTTGATGATGAACTCCATAAGACGCTTAGTACCGATGTCGCGCTTACCTGAAGAGCAGAAGATAGGCATAATATCACGCTTGGAAACGCCGAGTTTCAAACCAGCACGGATATCGTCCTGTGTGAGAGAGCCCTTCTCGAAGTACAACTCCATAAGTGCGTCATCATATACTGCTGCAGCCTCAGCAAGTTCCTGGTTGAGAGCCTGAGCGCGCTCCATCTCCTCAGCAGGAATCTCATACTCCTCGCGAGTACCGTTCTCGTCTACAAACTTGTAGAGTTTCATCATAAGAACGTCGATGAACGATGTGAAGCCAGCGCCCTGGTTTACAGGATACTGCACGATCACAGGCTTTACAGAAGAGTTTGCGCGGATACCCTCGATAGTAGCATCGTAGTTAGCCTTGTCGCCATCGAGTTGGTTGATAACGCCGATGAGAGGCTTGTTGAGGATACGAGCGTAGCGTGACTGCAACTCCGAGCCAACCTCCCAGCCATTCTGGGCGTTGAGGACCATAACGCCGATATCACCTACCTTAAATGCAGAGAACAACGAGCCGCAGAAGTCATCCGAACCTGGACAGTCGATGATGTTGAGTTTGCGACCCATAAACTCTGTGAAGAGGGTTGTTGAATATATAGAACGCTTATATTCGTGCTCGATGTCGGTGTTATCCGAAATCGTGTTGTTAGTCTCAATACTACCCCTGCGGTCAATCACCTTACCCTCGAAAGCCATTGCTTCAGCAAGGGTAGTTTTACCGGCGCCGGGCGCACCAATAAGAACGATGTTCTTAATCTCTTTTGCCAAATAGTTTTTCATAGTTATATTAGGTTTTTAGGTTTTTATACGTCTGGGGCTCTTTGCAAACTACCAGGTTTTAGCAGTGTAAAAATGCTTAAGTCCCTTTGTGGAATATAAAGTTAAAGACTTTTTTTCTAACTGCAAAATAAAAACGAATAATTTTTAAAAATAGGTCAATTTTCTACGTATAACTATGCAATTATTTATTATATATAGGTATATTTATTCATTTATACCACTTAATCCCTATAAAAAAATAGGGAGCACCTGATGTCATCAGATACTCCCTATGCGTGTGTTTAGTGACTCTTATGCCGCTTTGTCAATCTTCGACTTGGCGTAGTCTAAGGTTATGTGAATCTCGTTGTTCTCAGCCGACATATCAAACATAACATCCATCATAATAGCCTCGCAGATGGTGCGCAGACCGCGTGCGCCGAGTTTGAACTCTATGGCCTTGTCGACGATATAGTCGAGTACCTCGTCGTCGAAGGTTAGTTTGATGTCGTCGAGAGCCATCAAGCACTCATACTGGCGGATGATGGAGTTCTTAGGCTCGGTGAGGATAGAACGCAGCGCCGTACGCTCCAGGGGCTCCATATAGGTGAGCACCGGAAGACGTCCGATAAGTTCGGGGATAAGGCCAAAAGAGCGCAAATCCTGAGGCTGGATATACTGCATAATATTCTGCTCGTTGATACGCTGCTTTGTGGTAGCGCCATAGCCCAACGAACTGGTGTTCATACGCGATGCAATCTTCTTCTCGATGCCGTCAAAAGCACCACCGCAGATAAACAGGATATTCGAGGTGTTCACCTGGATATACTGCTGGTCGGGGTGCTTACGACCACCCTGAGGTGGAACGTTCACAACCGTACCCTCCAAAATCTTCAGCAATGCCTGCTGCACACCCTCGCCCGATACGTCGCGTGTGATGGATGGGTTATCGCCCTTGCGAGCAATCTTGTCAATCTCATCGATGAAGATGATACCGCGCTCGGCAGCCGCAACGTCGTAGTCCGCCGCCTGCAACAGACGTGAGAGGATGCTCTCCACATCCTCGCCCACATATCCTGCCTGTGTGAGCGCCGTAGCGTCAACAATCGAGAATGGCACGTGGAGAAGACGTGCTATGGTGCGAGCCATAAGGGTCTTACCCGTACCCGTAGGACCCACAAGCACGATATTCGACTTGTCGAGTTCTACGTCCTGGGTCTTGCCCTTAGCCAAAAGTCGCTTGTAGTGGTTGTATACCGCAACCGACATATAGCGCTTTGCGGTATCCTGGCCGATGACATACTCATCAAGGAAACTCTTGATGCGGTCAGGGCGCATAAGATCCTCCTTCTTCAGAGGCTTGAACTTAGCGCCGCCGCCCTTCTTATTGCTCTTACCGGCTATAATATCGTGGTCTACAAGGAGTTTGTAGCCGTGCTCGATGCACGTGCTGCAGATGTTGGCGCCATTGCCACTGTTGAACATCAGCGCCACCTCGTCAGCACCCGCACCGCAGAACGAGCAACTGCCTTCGTTACCTTTACGTGTTTTCTGTGTCATTGTATGTTGTTACTTTCTCTTAGCAAGAATGTTGTCGATAAGGCCATACTCCTTAGCCTCTGCGGCTGTGAGCCAGAAGTCACGCTCTGCGTCCTTCTCAATCTTCTCATATGGAGCACCTGAGTGCAGAGCGAGGATATCGTAGAGTTCCTTCTTGGTCTTTGCAATCTCGCGAGCAGCAATCTCAATCTCGGTAGCCTGACCCTGGACACCTCCCAATGGCTGGTGGATCATAACACGAGAGTGTGGTAGTGCCGAGCGCTTGCCTGTAGCACCAGCGGTAAGAAGCACAGCACCCATAGAGGCTGCCATACCTGTACAGGTAGTCGCAACATCTGGGTTAACGAGTTGCATAGTGTCGTAGATACCCAAGCCTGCAGACACCGAGCCACCAGGAGAGTTGATGTAGAGCATAATATCCTTATCTACATCTGCGTTCTCCAAGAAGAGCAACTGCGCCTGGATGATGTTTGCAACATCGTCGTAGATAGGAGCACCGAGGAAGATGATACGCTCCATCATAAGACGTGAGAATACATCCATAGCGGCAACATTCATCTGTCGCTCCTCGATAATTGTTGGAGATACATAGTTACGGATGTCGGCACGGTAGTCGTGCAAGGTCATCGAGTTGATGCCACAGTGAAGACGGGCAAACTTATCAAATTCTTTCATAGTGCTATACGTTTATAGGTTTTCTATATTGTTTATCGCGAGTGCGTGGAGTATCTCCTCGTGGCACTGCGATGTATAGGATGACGTAGTTATAGGTTTTCTATCACCACGCAAGTTATTATACAACAATTCCCGAGCGATGTGGCTCGGGAATTGTCATATCAAAGTCTCCTGAGCCTGTGGATTATGCCAACTCAGAAGCCAACTTTGCGAAGTCGTCAGCAGAGATTGCCTTCTCGGTAACCTTAACCATACCGCGGATGTACTCAACAACCTTCTCCTCGAACAACTTCTCGTAGATCTTCTGCAACTGCTCCTTGTTGTCCATAATCTGCTTAGCGAAGTTCTGGAGCATATCCTCTGGAGCGTTAGGCATACCATACTGTGCGAACTGCATTGCTGCGAAAGACATAGCCTCAGCCTTAGCCTCCTCTGGAGTAACCTTCAAGTCGCCCTCCTTGATGAAGTGCTTCTGGAGGTAGTTCCAAGTGAACATCTTGATGAATGCACCGAAGTCCTTCTCAATCTCCTCGCGTGAGAACTTACCCTCGTTGATAACATACAACCAACGCTTCAAGAACTCTTCAGGCATAGCCAAAGCAGCCTTCTCAACAACATAGTTGCGAACAGTGTTTACGAACATAAAGTCGCACTCGCGCTTCAACTCTGACTCAATCTGCTCGTCGATGAATGCCTCGAACTGCTCCTCGTTAGTAACGTTACCAGCAGGGAATGCCATCTTGAAGAACTCCTCGTTGAGTTCTGGCTCTGCGAACTGGCGAATCTTGGTGATCTCCAACTCGAACTCTGGCTTTACAGATGCCAACTCCTCCTCCTTAACAGAGAGAACTGCAGCACGCTGCTCAGGCTTCTTGTACAACTCCTCGATGTTTACAGTAGTCTTGTAACCTACCTTCTTACCCTTCCACTCTTTGCGCTCCTCCTCTGTCATAGAGATAAGACCTACGTAAGCCTCCTCGATACGCATATCGCCGTTGTCGAGAGTTACGCTGAGAGCCTCGTCGTTAGAGACCTTCTCAACCTCTACAAGACGGCCGTAGCGACGCAAGTAGTTAGAGCGGTAGTCACCGCGCATCTTCTTGTCAACCTTAATCTTGTTGTAAACGATCTTGTCCTTTGCGTCCAAAGTCATCTCAATCTTTGGAGCCTCGCCGAACTCGAATATGAACTCGAACTCAGTGCCATTCTCGAAGTCGAAAGCACCCTGCTCCTCTGATGGGATAACATCGCCAACGTAGTCGATATTCTCCTTCTGCAAGTACTCAAATACTGAGTTTGATGCAAGGTGGTATGACTGCTCAGCAACAACGTGCTTGCCATACATCTTCTTTACAATACCCATAGGCACCATACCTGGACGGAAACCTGGAACATTAGCCTTGCGCTTGTACTCACGCAACTGCTTCTCTACAGCCTGACCATAGTCAGCCTCACCTACAACGACCTTAACGATTGATACGCCACCGTCGCGCTGCTCTCTTGTAATATTCATAGAATCTATATAATTTATTATTGTATTTCCTAAAATCTTTGCCGATGTATCCTGCGATGCAATGCTCGTGGCACACCTTATATTATATGAAATATCGTGCAAAGATATATAAAAAACTCATAAACCACAAATAATCGGCAAATATTTGCGACTTTAACCATTTTACACACATTTTTATCGCTGAGGCGTGGCTCAGAGGGTTATAAAAATCAGATATGCTATTGTATTCTTTAAATAGATTTGTTAACTTTGCAAGTTATGATATTTGATGTTACACGACATAAGTTCTCAGAGGCGATACTTACGCTTCTCTTCTTCGCCGCCGCAGCCACTATGGGTGCGATGTGGCTATTCCCTGTTTCTGATACCATCCTCGGCGGTGCTGAGGCGCCCCTCGCTGGCTATATTGCAGAGTTTCAGCAGACCTATCCCGCGCTCTCGGCATTGCTGCTGGGCTTACTATATATTTATATGGTAGTGGTTTTGTCGCGCTCTACGGTGCGCGTGGCGATGTATCCCGTGACCACACTCTCGGCGTTTGCCGTAACCTCGGTGTTGCTCTTCGGTGCGTTGTCATCAGGGTCGTATCTTCCGCTTGCCGTATGTGCATTGTTCGTCGTCGAGGCATTCTCGCGCCTTATGCACTGCTTCCGCCCATCGTTACAGGCGCACTATCTCTTCTCGGCTATGGTGGCTCTCGGCGCTCTTCCGCTCTTCGATAAGTCGTTCGTGGCGCTTGTGGTTATCCTGCCAATCTTCGTGCTTATCATTCGTGCTACGTTGCGCGAGACGGTGCTTACGATACTCGGTTTGCTTATACCTACATTTATATATTGTTATGTGGTGTGGCTCCTGGGTGGAGACTTTGGCGATAGTTTTATGGCGGTGTGGTGCGATAACCTCGTGTCGTCGCATCTCTCACTCGCTGAGTACCTCACTATCCCTCGCCTCGTCTACTTAGGTGTGGTGATGTTTATGCAGTTGCTCACCTCGGTGCT
Source organism: Alistipes sp. (assembly GCA_017380955.1). Lineage (GTDB taxonomy): Bacteria > Bacteroidota > Bacteroidia > Bacteroidales > Rikenellaceae > Alistipes. The sequence goes on along the minus strand of JAFOCZ010000155.1, from coordinate 2,594 downwards.
CTACTTCGCAACGCCTCTGTCTCTGGGTACAGGAGCGCGTGAGGTGTGGCGTGTTCTGCAGTTTGCTATGGTGGTGTTGCTGGTGTCACTGTTGGCTGTGCCTGCAGCATCTCCGGCGTTGGTCGTTGCTATGACTCTGCTCTCTGCAACGATGATTCCTCTTCTGTTGCAGTATGCCTCGGCTATCAATTCCGTTTTGGCATACCTGATTCTTATCCTGGTGACATTCGCTCCGCTTTTGGCATAATCTGCTGTGAGTAAGCGGGGTATTAGATATGTGTGAATTGTGCTGTTTTTGCAATGTTTGGTTCTTTGAATCGCTGAGTTAGTGGTAATATAGACAACTTTTGTGGTAAATTGTCAATGAGTGCCCAATCTCTGCTATACTCCATTTGGACTTGGTAGGGTTGATATGGTGGTAAAACGCGTAAAACACAGTAAATAAAGTAGTTAGCACTTTTGTCATAAATAAACACTTATAGTTTCGGAAATAGCATAAGAAAATTCTATGGTTTTTTTGCGACTTTTGGGACTTTGTGCAAGAAAAAAGCATCTATATATATTGTAATTGAAAAATTTTGTGTATCTTTGCGGGCAATTTCCTTTAAAGTGGAATTGAAACAGTAAACAAAAAATTAAAAGGACAAAAATTTTTTAAGATGCCAACAATTCAGCAGCTTGTAAGAAACGGTCGAGTGTCTTTGGTGGAGAAGTCTAAGTCTCCAGCACTCGCTGCGTGTCCTCAGCGTCGCGGAGTTTGTACTCGTGTGTACACAACAACTCCAAAGAAGCCTAACTCAGCGATGCGTAAGGTTGCACGTGTTAGATTGACAAATGGCAAGGAGGTCAATGCCTACATCCCAGGCGAGGGCCACAACTTGCAGGAGCACTCAATCGTGCTCGTTCGTGGTGGTCGTGTTAAGGACCTCCCAGGTGTTCGTTACCACTTGGTTCGTGGTGCACTCGATTCAGCAGGTGTTGACGGTCGTCGTCAGCGTCGTTCGAAGTATGGTGCAAAGCGACCTAAGGCAGGTGCAAAGAAGTAAATCTAAAAAGACAAATTTTTTAACAGAGAAAGAAAATGAGAAAAGCTAAGCCAAGAAAGCACACTCTACTTCCTGATCCAAAGTTCAACGACGTTGAGGTAACTCGCTTCGTAAACAACTTGATGTTGGATGGCAAGAAGAGTATTGCCTACACAATTTTCTACAATTCGTTGGAGTTGGTAGGTAAGAAGATGAAGGATGCTGATAAATCTCCAATTGAGGTTTGGAAACAAGCCCTTGAGAATGTCACTCCACAAGTCGAAGTTAAGTCTAAGCGTATCGGTGGTGCGACATTCCAGGTTCCAATGGAGGTTCGTCCAGAGCGTAAGGTCTCTATTTCGATGAAAAACCTTATTTTGTTCGCACGCAAGCGTTCTGGAAAGTCAATGGCAGAGAAATTAGCTGGCGAGATAGTAGATGCCTACAACTCGATGGGTGCAGCCTTCAAGCGTAAGGAGGAGATGCACCGTATGGCCGAGGCTAATAAGGCATTTGCACACTTCAGATTCTAAAAACAGAGGTAAACGATGGCAAGAGATCTTAAATACACTCGTAATATCGGTATCATGGCTCACATCGATGCCGGTAAGACTACCACTTCGGAGCGTATCCTCTTCTACACCGGTAAGACTCACAAGATCGGTGAGACTCACGAGGGTGGTGCTACCATGGACTGGATGGTTCAGGAGCAGGAGCGTGGTATTACCATTACCTCTGCTGCAACAACAGCATTCTGGAACTACAAGGACAAGCAGTACCAGATTAACCTTATCGACACCCCGGGACACGTTGACTTTACCGTTGAGGTAGAGCGTTCGTTGCGTGTACTTGACGGTGCCGTTGCTACTTTCTGCGCCGTAGGTGGTGTAGAGCCACAGTCGGAGACTGTATGGCGTCAGGCTGACAAGTACAATGTTCCTCGTATCGGTTATGTGAACAAGATGGACCGTACTGGTGCTGACTTCTTCGCAGTATGTGCGCAGTTGAAGGAGCACTTCGGTGTAACCGCTCTCCCTGTTGTTCTCCCAATCGGTGTTGAGGATAAGTTCGAGGGTTTGATTGACCTTATTTATAATAATGCAATCTACTACTTCGACGACAAGACCGTTCGTGATAACTTCGAGCTCCGCGAGATTCCTGCTAATATGACGGCAGAGGCTGAGGAGTGGCGTAACAAACTCATCGAGGAGGTTGCTGCTACTGACGACGCTTTGATGGAGAAGTTCTTCGAGGATCCAAACTCGATTACCCCAGACGAGCTCATCGCTGCAATCCGTACAGCTACAATGAATATGTCGCTCGTACCAATGCTCTGCGGTTCGTCGTTCCACAATAAGGGTGTTCAGAAGTTGCTCGACTACATTATGGCATTCCTTCCATCGCCACTCGATGTACCAGCAGTTGAGGGTATGAACCCTAAGACTGATGAGACCGAGACTCGTAACGCTGATGAGAACGATCCATTCTGCGGTCTTGCATTTAAGATTGCTACCGACCCATTCGTAGGTCGTTTGGCATTCGTTCGTGTTTACTCTGGTAAGCTCGATG
>JAFOCZ010000154.1 GCA_017380955.1 Alistipes sp. | reverse complement strand
GCTTACGAGCAACGATTGAGCTATGGTGTAATGGTAACACAGCAGATTTTGGTTCTGTTATTCTGAGTTCGAATCTCGGTAGCTCAACCACAAAAATATCCGATAGGCTTTTGCTTATCGGATTTTTTGTTTATCTTTGACGTGTATAAATAAACCATTTTGCACTATGGCATATCCTATAGAGAATAAACTTGTGGTGGCGGTATCCTCATCCGCACTCTTCGACTTATCGGAATCGGATAAGGTATTCAACGAGCGTGGTCTTGCGGAGTATCGTCGCTACCAGGAGGAGAACATTGACACACCACTTGGCAAGGGCGTTGCATTTCCCTTTGTAAAACGACTCTTGAGTTTCAACGAACTATTCCCCGAGGAGATGCCGGTGGAGGTGGTACTCCTATCGCGAAACTCCCCCGAAACAGGACTCCGCGTATTCCGCACAATAAAGCACTATGGCTTGGACATCTCACGCGCCTCGTTCTTCTCGGGCGAATCGCCATACAAATACCTTCCGGCATTCAACGCCTCGTTGTTCCTCTCGGCTTCGGAGCGCGATGTAAAGCGTGCGTGCGACGCTGGATATGCCGCTGGACGTGTTCTCGATAGCGAGGTTATGGATGATGTTTACGACAACGAGTTGCGCATAGCATTCGATTTCGACGGCGTCATCGCCGATGACGATAGCGAAAAGATATATCAGGCACAGGGTCTCAAGGCTTTCCACAAGCACGAGGCCTCAACACTCACACCTCTCGACCCAGGACCATTGGCTGATTTGCTGATAAAAATCTCGAATCTTCAGAAACTCGAGATAGAGCGCCTGGCACAAGATACGGAGTATCACCGTAAGTTGAAGATATCGATAGTCACAGCGCGTAACGCACCAGCCCACGAGCGTGTGGTGAATACCCTCAAGAGTTGGGGTGTGGAGGTCAACGAGGCTTTCTTCTTGGGTGGCATATCGAAGGATCGCGTGTTGGAGATTATGCGTCCACATATCTTCTTCGATGACCAGATGTCGCACCTCGACCATTTGCGCAACGTCCCTGCGGTACACATCCCTATGGGCATCACCAATGAGTAACCTATGAGAGAGTATTTTGTAGGAGTATATCACAAGGTAATAGATCTATTACAAAGACTATCATTCCGAACAGGGGTGATAGTCTTGTCGTTGTGCATACCATTCTACATTCTCTCCTTCGCACAAATGGCACTCCCAATATCTGCCGCTGCCAAGAGCGCACTGTGGATAATCCTTTTCGGATTGGCGAAGACCGCACAATATAGTGGTCTTGCAATACTCGGCGTCGAGGGTTGGCGCAGAGTAAAGAGATGGTTTAAAGGTAAAAAACAATAAATATAAATAACAATATACCCCAGCATTTACAAATTCTTAACGCTGCTTAACATATAGCGAGGATAGTTATATAATACCTGGGGCAGTAGACGAGGATAGAAAGGGTTGTCTATTTGCCGAGGGAAATATCATCCTCCGTGGTATATGGTGGTGCAACAGCAACACAGGGTAGTAACATTACTGTTTTGGATGCATCGAACAACACTCTATTTACCTTTGAGTTACCCCAGGCTATGAGTAACTCTACGCTATTCTTCTCAACACCCGAGATTAGCAACGGAGCGACATACACAATATCATCGGGAGGTACTATAGCCGACTATAACAACCTCTGGCAGGGATGGTATGACGGTGGCGTATGGAGCGGTGGCACAACCCTCACGACATTCACCCCTTCGAGTGTCGTTACTACCATTGGCAACACAGGCGGAGGTCCTGGTGGCGGTGGTGACTGGCCAGGTGGTGGCGGAGGATGGCCCGGTAGACCATAGCGCAAATGCATAATTGCAGTAAAAAGTGGAAGCTCAGATTATCAACTTTCACTTTTTTTTGTATCTTTGTGCGATTATAGGCATTTGTACGGACAAATAATTAAAAACATCATACTATGAATGTATCATATAACTGGCTAAAGCGCTATCTCGACACAGATTTGTCTGCGGAGCGTATGGCCGAAATATTGACAGAACTCGGCCTCGAGGTTGAGGAGTTCGAGAAGATTGAGACTATCAAGGGTGGCTTGAAGGGTGTTGTTGTTGGTGAGGTGCTTACCTGCGAGGATCACCCAGATTCTGACCACCTCCACATCACCACTGTGGACGTTGGCGCAGAGGCTCCATTGCAGATTGTCTGCGGCGCTGCTAACTGCCGCAAGGGCTTGAAGGTTATGTGCGCTACCGTTGGCTCGGTGTTGTACCCTATCGACTCTGACGAGGAGTTCAAGATTAAGCGCAGCAAGATTCGTGGCGTAGAGTCACTCGGTATGCTCTGCGCAGAGGATGAGTTGGGCATCGGTCGCAACCACGAGGGTATTATGGAACTCCCTGCAGAGGCTGTGGTAGGCACACCAGCAAAGGAGTATCTTCACATTGCTGATGACTACCTCATTGGCATCGGTCTTACACCTAACCGCGTAGATGCTGCATCGCACATCGGTGTGGCACGCGACATCGCTGCATATCTCAAGAGCCGTGGCGAGCGTGCGGAGTTCAAACTCCCATCAGTAGATGGCTTTAAGGTTGATGACACATCACGCACCATCGAGGTGGAGGTTGTAAACTCTGAGGCTGCACCACGCTATGCGGGTATCACAGTTAGCGGTTGCAAGATTGCTCCATCTCCAGAGTGGATGCAGAATGAGTTGCGCGCTGCGGGTATCAACCCTAAGAACAACCTTGTAGATATCACCAACTATGTTCTCTTTGAGTTGGGACAGCCATTGCACGCCTTCGACGCAGATAAGATTGAGGGCGGCAAAGTGGTAGTACGCTCTGCATCGGAGGGCGAGAAGTTCGTAACGTTGGATGGCGTAGAGCGCACACTCACAGCAAACGACCTTATGATTTGCTCTGCGGAGCGCCCTATGTGCATCGCAGGTGTTTATGGCGGTCAGGACTCAGGTATCTCGGACGAGACCGTTAACGTATTCATCGAGAGTGCATATTTCCATCCTGTATGGGTGCGTAAGACTGCTAAGCGTTTTGGTCTCAACACCGACGCATCATTCCGCTTCGAGCGTGGCGTAGACCCTAATATCCGGGTATATGCCTTGAAGCGTGCTGCGATGCTTATGCAGGAGTTGGCAGGCGGTCGCATCACATCGGAGATTATCGACATCAACCCTACCCCAGCACAGCACTTCGAGTTTGAGTTCTCGTTGGAGCGTGCTCGCAAACTCATCGGCAAGAACATCCCAGAGGAGACATTTATGACTATCCTCGAGGCTTTGGATGTTGAGGTTCGCGGTCGTGAGGGTGAGGTTTTGAGCGTTGCAGTGCCACCATACCGTGTGGATGTACAGCGCGAGGCTGACCTTATCGAGGATGTGTTGCGTGTATATGGCTACAACAATATCGAGATTTCAGACCACGTAAACTCTACACTCTCTTACGCTCCAAAGCCTAACAAGAGCCGCTTGCAGAATATGGCTGCAGACTACCTCTCGGCAAATGGCTATACCGAGATTATGTCTAACTCACTCACCAAGTCATCGTACTACGAGGGTTGCACAACATTCCCTGTGGAGCGCTGCGTGAGAATCCTCAACCCATTGTCTCAGGATTTGAACGTTATGCGTCAGACATTGCTCTTCAACGCGTTGGAGGCTGTGGAGTTGAACGTCAACCGTCGTAACGGCAACTTGAAGATGTATGAGGTGGGTAACTGCTACTTCTTCAACGCCGAGAAGGCAGAGGAGGAGAATGCCCTTGCCAAGTACGAGGAGGGTATGCGTATGGGTATCACCGTAACAGGTCTTGCAACACAGTTGTCGTGGAACAGCAAGGCTGAGGGCTCATCATTCTTCACACTCCGCGCTATGGTCGAGAAGTTGTTGAAGCGCTTTGGCATCGATCTCTACTCTTTGCAGTGCGAGTCGTTGGAGTCAGACCTTTATGCTGACGCTATTGTCTTCAAGCAGGGTCCTAAGGAGGTGTTGCGTATGGGTGTTGTATCGCCTATCATTCGCAAGAAGTTCGACATCAAGCAGGATGTATACTACGCCGAGATTGACTTCGACCAGGTTGTTAAGATGACCAAGAAGTCAAAGGTGCAGTTCAAGGAGTTGTCGAAGTTCCCAGAGGTTAAGCGTGACTTGGCGTTGTTGGTGAACAAGAGCGTTACATTCTCACAGTTGCGTTCTATTGCCTTTGCAACCGAGAAGAAACTCCTCAAGTCGGTATCGTTGTTCGACGTTTACGAGGGCGATAAATTGCCTGAGGGCAAGAAGTCATACGCCTTGAGTTTCATCCTCGAGGATAAGACCCAGACCCTCACCGACAAGCAGATTGAGCGCACTATGGCAAACATCCAGACTCAACTCGAGCAGAAGACAGGTGCTGAGATTCGTAAGTAATCTAACACCAAATAAACAATAAACGCGAGCCTTTAGACTCGCGTTTATTGTTTATATGACCATCATTCCTTGTTGAACGCGGAGCATAGTCTCCGAATCGACAAGACGGTTGGCAATTGCTAAGGCAAAATCTATGGATATGCCAGCACCTGCTGCGGTTATAAGGTTTCCATCCTCCACGACTTTGCTATCCACAAGATTATAGCCTCTCATCTCGGCAACTACCGAGGCGTGACACGTTACGCGACATCCACGAGCGACACCTGCCGCAGCCAGCACCGTTGGCGCACCACATATGGCTGCCACCAAACGACCACCACCGTAGTAATCACGCACCACGCGCAACACCACATCCGAGTTACGAAGGTTTATATAACCAGGATTTCCACCAGGGAGAATCAACGCTGCGCCATCCTCAAAATCACACTCCTCGATAAGCACATCGCACTCAAGTGACATAAGGTCGTGCGACGAGCGCACCACCAAACTACCACCTACGGCAACTCTCACAACCTCAACACCCGCACGATGCAGAACATCTATTGGCGAGAGGGTCTCCATACACTCGAAGCCCTCTGCAATTAATATATAGGCTTTCATATAAATAATTTTTCAAACTCCTCAAACTTCATCTTTCGTACCACACATTCGCCAATGGCAACGGGGAGCACTATATTTATATACTCATCACTCTTTTTCTTATCCTGGCGCGTAGCACGGAGTATCTCCTCCATAGGCACTTTTGGCGCGATATAAAAGCCAAGACGCAACAAAAGAGCATCTACACGCTCGGCATCTGACGGAGAGAATAACCCTAATCTTACCGCTGCGCGAGCAATCAGCGACATACCCATCGCCACAGCCTCGCCGTGGTTGACATCGTGCGTCAACTTCTCAATGGCGTGACCTATGGTGTGTCCCAAGTTCAGCAGACGACGCTTACCCGACTCACGCTCATCCTCGGCAACGATAGACATCTTGACGTTCATAGCCCTGCTTACCATATATTGCAAATGTTCAGATAAATAGCAATTACCATCTGACACACAGCGCTCTATATAGTCAAACAACTCACCATCGCCAACGATAGCACTCTTAACCACCTCGGCCATACCAGCACGCAACTCACGCTCGGGTAATGTTCCGAGCATAGTAACATCAGAGATTACAAATTGCGGTTGTGTGATAGTGCCAATCATATTCTTGAAGGAGGCGACATTCACACCATTCTTACCACCCACCGACGCATCCACCTGACCGAGCAGCGTGGTAGAGACAAAGCCAAATGCCACACCGCGCATATATGTAGATGCCACAAAGCCGGTAATATCGGTTACTATTCCGCCACCTATACCCAGTAGAAACGTGGAGCGGTCAGCACCCATAGCCATAAGTTCGCCATAGATGTGCATCACTGTATCCATACACTTAATATCCTCGCCGCAACCAATCGCTATATGCTCATATTGCGTTACAAGATTGGGATATAATCGCAGGATGTTCTCATCGGTGATGACAACCACCCTGCTCTCGGGCAACACCTCACGCAGCATCGCCATAGCATCTCCGAAATATAACTTTGTTGGAATCATAATCTGCTATTTTATGCAAAGATACTAAAAAGTGGTAAAAGGTCAACACCAATAAGAGATAATATTTTTGGTGTTTTGCTTGCAAATGGTTTAAATGTTTGTTAATTTTGCGAGGATATTTGCAAAGAAGCAATTACATCAAAAATATAAACAACTTAAAAAAAATTAAAACTATGGCTTTTCTTACTAACGACAAGCTCGTTATCGTGGGTGCAGCTGGTATGATCGGCTCAAACATGGTACAGTCAGCCCTTATGATGGGTCTTACTAACAACATCTGCCTTTACGATGTATTCTCACCAGAGGGCGTTGCAGAGGAGATGCGTCAGAGCGGTTTCGACAACGTAAACATCACTGCTACTACAGACGTTGCAGAGGCATTCAAGGATGCTAAGTATATCATCTCTTCTGGTGGTGCTCCACGTAAGGAGGGTATGACACGTGAGGATTTGTTGAAGGGTAACTGCGAGATCGCAGAGCAGCTTGGTAAGAATATCAAGACCTACTGTCCAGATGTTAAGCACGTAGTTATCATCTTCAACCCTGCCGACCTCACTGGTCTTGTAACTCTACTCTACTCTGGTCTTAAGCCAGGTCAGGTTACTACCCTCGCAGGTTTGGACACTACACGTCTT
>JAFOCZ010000153.1 GCA_017380955.1 Alistipes sp. | reverse complement strand
GTCACGCAGACGACCAAATGGCAACATATGATCGGTGTCGTAAGGGCGTGTAGAGTCCAAAAGTATGAGGTTGACCTTGGCATTCACCTTGCGGTGCTGGAAGCCGTCATCCATAATTATCAGCGTCACCTCGGGGTGCTCGTTGCGGATGCGGTTGATGCCCTCAACCCTATCCTCGCACACCACTATAGGTCTGTCGGGGAACTTCAACTTCAGGAGCAGCGGCTCATCACCCACATCTCTGTAGGAGTCATCCACCGACACCTCGCGGTAGCCCACAGTGCGACGACCATAGCCTCGTGAGAGCAGCGCAACGTTATATCTGTCGCTAAGCACCGAGATGAGATATTCGGCTGTTGGGGTTTTGCCCGTGCCACCCACGGTGATGTTACCGATGCAGATGATAGGGATGTCGAACGAATGACTCTTGCACACACCAAGGTCGTAGAGGCAATGACGCACTGCCACCACTATGGTGTAAATCCAAGATAATATCTGTCGCAAAACCTTCATACTGCTACGTTTGTTTAGTGGCAAATGCTATGCATAGCCACACAATTTTGTCAAAGGTAGCACTTATTTTTGGTTTTGCCAAATTATCCACCCTTTTTCCCAATAGAGATTACCAATTTCATCACATAATGGTTGGGGAGAGATGGGAATTTAAATAGTTTAAGTAGTTTAGGGTTTGATGTTTAACCGCTAATCTCACTAAACTCCTTAAACTTCCTAACTTCCCTAAACTTATTAGCGACATCGATATCCTTTCGTGAGTAACTTATAAATACATCGTACTTCATACACGACATTTTACACAAAGACAGGAATTTTTAGCAACATATGCTCACTACGATACCAAGAAAATCAAAAAAAGTTTGTACCTTTGTCCATTATGAAATTTGCGAAGATTTTTACCGCCGCGGCGCTCCTTGCGTTGGGCGTGGCGTGTGGCGGAAACCCTACCGAAAATGAGGGTAACAACAATGATACTCAGAGCGTGGAGGTTGTAGAGCCTACCCTACTATATGGCATCGACATCGAGGGTTACACCATCGAGAACGACACTGTGCGTATGGGTGAGACCGTAGGCGGAATCCTCGGACGCAGAGGTATATCTGCCGTTATGGTAGACCGCTTGGATAAGGCAGCAAAGGAGGTATTCCCATTGCGACAGATACGCGCCGACAATGCCTACACCACCTTCACACGCTCCTACACCGACTCATTAGGTGAGCACAGCGTGGTGGATTATGTGGTATACCACCGCAATGCCATAGATTATGTGGTCTTCGGCTTTGTGGGTGACTCGGTGACGGTGGAGTGCGGTGCGCGCCCTGTGGATATAGTGCGCAACACCTGTCGTGCTACCATCAACTCATCGCTATGGGGTACTATTATGGAGAAGGACCTCCCCTATGCCCTTGCCGCAGAGTTCGAGGATATCTACCAGTGGACCGTTGACTTCTTCGGCATCCAGCCTGGTGACTCCTTTGCCGTTATCTACGACGAGAAGTTCGTGGATAGCACATCCGTAGGCATCGGTCGCATATGGGGTGCGGAGTTCAACCACAACGGCAAGCAATACTACGCCATCCCCTATGCTCAGGAGGAGGGTAAACTACGCTACTGGGAGGCTAATGGTGAGTCATTGCGTAAGCAGTTCCTCAAAGCACCTTTGAAGTACACACGCATCAGTTCCAAGTTCTCGAAGTCGCGTTTCCACCCTGTGCATAAGGTATATCGCCCACACCACGGCGTGGACTATGCCGCACCTTCGGGAACACCTGTGCACTCGGTAGCCGATGGCACTGTGGTCTTCGCAGGTTGGGATCGTGGTGGTGGCGGTAACACCCTCAAGATCAAGCACGCTGGAAACCTCGAGACTGGATATCTCCACCTCAAGGGCTTCGCCAAGGGCATCAAGGTTGGCTCACGAGTGTCGCAGGGTCAGTTGATTGGCTATGTTGGCTCTACAGGCTCATCTACAGGCCCACACCTCGACTACCGCATCAAGAAGAATGGCACACCTATAGACCCTCTGAAGATGCCACAAGAGCCTGCAGAGCCTATCGCCGAGGCACATAAGGCACGCTTCGAGGCTATCCGCGACAGAGTGATTGCCGAACTCAACGGCCAGGAGGTCGCAGGTGGCGTTATCAGCGACGACGAAATCTTCGGCAAAAAGGAGAGCGCCGAGGTAGCACCAACACCATCAACAGAGACAAAGTAATGATTGACAAGAAGATAACATCCTTCGTAAAGAAACACCACGTGCTTACCCTTGCCACCGTAGATGGCAAGGGTATGCCCTATGTTGCCAACTGCTTCTATGCCTACGATAGCCAACGCAACCTCTTCATCTTCACCTCCGACACCACAACACGTCACGGTGAGCATATGGTTGCCAGGCCCAATGTGGCGCTCTCGATACCCCTCGAGACACGCGTCGTAGGTCGTGTGCAGGGTATACAGATTTGTGGCATCGCAGAGCGTGGCGATGAGGAGGCGCGCCTATGCTACATCAAGCGCTTCCCCTATGCTGCCGTAGCGCCACTTACGCTGTGGGCGGTGCGTCCTACGATGATGAAACTTACGGATAACACACTCGGATTTGGCAAGAAACTGATATGGGAAAGCGAGGAGTAATAATAGTTGCCGGAGGCTCGGGCAAGCGTATGCAGTCATCGCTCCCCAAGCAGTTTATGTTGCTTGGTGGCGAGCCTGTTGTGGCACGCACCATAAACACCTTTGCCGAGGCACTGCCGGGCGCTGAGATTGTCGTGGTGCTTCCCGAGGAGCATATCGCTATGTGGAAGAATCTCGCAGCACGCTTCGATGTTGCGGTGCATAAGTGCGTGGCAGGAGGTGCAGAGCGCTTCCACTCCGTTAAGGCAGGCATCGCAGCACTCTCCGACGATGTTACATCTATTATGGTGCACGATGGTGTCAGGGCTCTCATTACCAAGAAACTCATCATCCGCACGGCACTTGCTGTGGAGGATAACGACGCCGTAATCCCCGTTGTGGATGTCGTAGACTCCTATCGCCGTGTCACCGACTCGGGCTCGGAGATTGTGCCACGCAGCACACTGCGCATAGTGCAGACTCCGCAGACCTTCAAGGCCTCGGTACTCCGCAGTGCCTACGACCAGGAGTTCGACACCGCCTTCACCGACGATGCCTCGGTTGTGGAGCGTATGGGTGTAGCGATAACGCTTGTGGATGGTGAGCGCACAAACCTGAAACTTACTACGCCCGAGGATATGGAGTGGGCAGAGTGGTTACTGCAAAGTGTTAGATAACAGAAAAGGTTGGAGTCTGTACTGACCCCAAAAAGTTGGACGGATTAAAAATTAGATTTGATGTGAAAGAGTTCGGTATTGCACCGGGCTCTTTCCGTTTAATTTCAGTTTAATACGGTCGTTATTATAGTAGTTAATATACTTTCGTAACTCACGCTTGAAAACTTCAATATCTGAAAACTGCTGCAAATATAGCAATTCAGATTTCATAATTCCAAAAAAGTTTTCTATCACAGCATTATCCAAGCAGTTCCCCTTTCTCGACATACTCTGTGTTATGCCATACTTTTTCAGCGTTTGTTGGTACTGCATATGCTGATAGTGCCACCCTTGATCCGAGTGCAGCATCACTCCGTTTGTATCCTTAATCTTTCGTTTTGCAGAGTGCATCATATCCATCACCATCTTCAAATCAGGTCTATCGGATATGGTGTAGGCTATAATCTCGCCATTAAACATATCTATAATTGGCGAT
>JAFOCZ010000152.1 GCA_017380955.1 Alistipes sp. | reverse complement strand
TCCGTAGCCACCGTTACACGCTGCCAATTGCGAGGTGGGAGGATGCTGCGCTGCATCTGCTGAGCCTCGAAGTTTAGGGCATACTCCTTACCCTCGGCCATATCGGCCAACGTCAATGCCACATCTACATACTCACCAGGCTCGCACTTTACCTCACCAAGTGACTCCTCAACAACCACAACGCCCTCGCGCAATAGTTTATAACCAAACTCATACTCCGCCAAGTTGGTGAAGTTGAAGTTATTATATATGCGCACCACACCATCTGCGTACTCAAACTCTATATCCTGGTACACCTTCTTAACCTCCATAAGTCCAGGATGTGGTGTACGGTCAGGCAATACAAGACCATTGCAGCAGAAGTTCTCGTCGTGGGTATACATCCACGCGCCGAAATCACCACCATAAGCCCAATAGTGACGACCATCGCGGCCTACGGCATCTATACCCTGATCCACCCAGTCCCATATGAAGCCACCCTGCATATGTGGGCTGCGGTTGATGATATCGTAGAACTCACGCAGGTTACCCGTAGAGTTACCCATAGCGTGGGCATACTCACACATAATATATGGCTTCGACAACTTACGCGATGCGTAGCGCTCCAACTCGCCAAATGGTGAGTACATAGGGCAGATAATATCGGTATGCGGACCACCATAGCCCTGCTCCAACTGCACAAAACGTGACCTGTCGCGCTTGTGAATCCACTCATACATCTCGCCATATACCTCACCATCGCTGCTCTCGTTACCCATAGACCATATAATCACCGAAGGGTGATTCTTGTCACGCTCCACCATAGCACGCACACGGTCGTGGTGTGTACCCTTCCACTCCTCGCGGTGCGAAGGGTGAAAATCGAGATAACTATCGTGGTAGCCTGTGCCACAGCCGTGAGCCTCGATATTCGCCTCATCGACAAGCAACAGACCATACTCATCGCAGAGGTCATACCACTCCGTAGGCTGAGGGTAGTGGCTTGTGCGCACAGCGTTTATGTTATGCGCCTTCATAAGCGCTATGTCCTTGAGCATCTGGTCGCGTGTGATGACGTGACCCGTAGCAGGGTTATGCTCGTGGATGTTTACGCCATTGATCATCAGGCGTTTGCCATTGAGCAACAACACACCATCCTTAATCTCCACCTTGCGGAATCCGGTGTTGCACGCCGTAGCCTCCACAACCTCGCCTCGTGCATCCTTCAGCACAACAACAGTGGTATATAGGTTTGGCTTCTCGTGACTCCACTGCTCCACAGCGCCCATACTCCTCTTAAACTCCACATCGAGCGTAGCCCCAGCCTTAACAGCAACAGGCGAGGAGAGTGTGGCAACCACCTTATCGTCGCTACGACGCACCAACGACAACTCCACCAAGCCTTTAAACGCCTTATCATCAGCATTTTGCAGCGTGACAATGGATTCGTAGAGACCCTTTGTATAACTCTTGTCGAGGTCGGCGATGACGAACATATCGGCGATACGCACATCAGCAACAGAGTATACCTTTACACCTCTGTCGAAACCCGACAAACGCCAAAAATCCTGATCCTCGAGATATGAGCCATCTGCCCAGCGGAAGCCCTTGACGGCCAGCAGATTCTCACCCTCAGTGACATATGGTGTGATATCGAACTCCACAGCGGTCTTAGTACCCTCGGAGTATCCCACCTCCTGGCCATTTACCCATATGTGCATAGCCGCGAGACCCGACTCGAAGTGGAGTATCGTGCGACGCTCCGCCCAGCCATCGGGCAACACAAAGGTGTGGCGATAGCATCCCGTAGGGTTGTCATCGTGAGGAATGAATGGCGGATTCTTAGGGTGCGGATAGTTTACATTAGTATATATAGGATATCCATAACCCTCTACCTCCCAGTTACCCGGCACAGGGATAGTCGCCCACTTGGCATCGTCATAACCCACAGCCTCGAAGCCCTCGGGAGCCTCGGCAGGTGTCGCAGTCCAGTGGAACTTCCACTCTCCACTGATATCCATAACCAACTGTGACTCACCACGCGCCAGGGCATCTGCCTTGTTAGCATATGGCAGCAACGATGCTCGTGACGGAAGTTTGTTTATTGCATACACCTCGGGCTGCTCCCAATAAGGGGTCTCACCATCAGCCTTTGCCACCGCAGCAGCCAACAACATACCGAGAATAAAGAATATCTTACGCATAACTACTTAATTATAAGGTCATCAACTTTTATCTTTGGGACATAGTGCACATCACCCTCGCGGTAATATGTCAGCACATCACCCTCCGAACACTCCTTCAACTCGATATGCTCCTTTGGGCGACCTATGGCCAGCACCAGCAGCGGCTCGTATGGCAACTGCAACTCCTCACGCAACTCCTTATGATCGAAAGCACCAATGCAGATACCTCCCAAGCCTATCTCCACTGCCTGCAGGAGCATCGACTGCGCCACGATGCCGAGATCCATATCTACATATTTCGACTCCTCGACCGTTGAGCAGATGATGATAAAGGCACGAGGCTCTGTGCCAGGAAAGGGCAGGTGTAACTCGGGCAGAGCACCACCAAGGCGTATATGGCTAAGCACCACATCGGCCTCTGCGCCCAACACAGGGCGGAAGCGCAGCACCTGCTGGTTACGCGCCGAGGGGCACAACGTAGCAACCTCTATGATACGACGCAACTGATCCTCACGCACCTGAAACGTGGTGTCGTAACCACGATAACTGCGGTTGTGCAACAGCAAGCGGCGCAGCGTTGCGGTGCGCTTGCGTGATGGTTGCTGAGAGAGGTAATCCTCCATCTTCTTCTCGAGATAGTTATCTGCCATAGCCTGATTCGTTTAGCGGTTTGAAGATATCAATTTGTGAAGCGCAGCACCCAACTCGGCGTTCTCCATAACGCCGTTAATATGCTCAGCGCCTGCACCATATAGATAGATAGGCAACATCGTTCCCGAATGGCCATTTGTAGTCCAGCGATACTCCACACCCTGCTCCGAGAGGCAGAAGTCGGCATCGCAACTTACGATAGACAATCCTCCGGTCTCGTGGTCACCAGTCACCACAACCAACGTATCATCACGCTGTGACGCATACTCCACAGCCACCTCCATAGCCTCCATAAAACTACGCATCTCACGCTGCTGCGCCTGAGCATCGTTGGCGTGACCCATACCATCGATGATAGAGCCCTCTACCATCAGCACAAAACCCTCCTCCGAGTCCAAACGTCGCAATGCCTCGCGTGTGGCATCGGCGAGATAGCCGTCGTTGCGCACCTCAACCTCCTTATCCGCCACAAGCGCCATAACACGACTATCAGCACTAATATTCTGCACCTCGTCGAGAGTCTCGGCAAGAGCAAAACCCTGAGCAGCAAGACGCTCCGCCACCGCATCGCCATACAACTCCTCGAAAAAGGCGAGACCTCCGCCGATGGCAACATCGAGGCTGCTATTGAGAAGTTGCTCGGAGATAACAAGATATTCGTGGCGGCTTGCAACGTGGGCATAGAATGCCGCAGGTGTGGCGTGCTGCAGATATGTGGTTACCACAACACCTGTGCGCTTACCCTCGCACTTGGCAACATCCATCAGTGACTCCACCGCAGTGCCATCGGCCAAAACACCAAGATAGGTGTTATTGGTCTTATATCCCGTTGCCAACGCCGTTCCCGACGCTGCAGAGTCTGTAACACGGTTATCCGCCGAGTAGGTCTTCTGCAGGGCGATATTCTCCGCGCGGTCGAAGATTGTCTCCTCATAGTTATTCTCCAACTGCATCATCGTTGCCGATGCCAAGCCCATACCATCGCCAATGAGGAAGATGATATTCTTAACCTCCTGTGCCGAGGCGCTAAAGGTTGCTACAAGCGCTATAAGCGCTACAATTATTCTACGCATAGTTAAGATATATTCTATAAATTAGTTTTTTTGCAAATGTAGCAAAAATATTCTATCTTCGCAATACAAAAACCAATATGCAACACTATGGCAGATGTCCGTATAGCCGAGGATTGGAAAGCAATCCTCAACGATGAGTTCTCAAAACCATATTTCGATAATCTTGTGGCGTTTGTCAAGCAGGAGTATGCCTCGGGCGTGGTATATCCCGCTGGTGGCAACATATTCCGCGCCTTCGACAAGTGTCGTTTCGACGACCTAAAGGTCGTAATCATAGGCCAGGACCCCTATCACGGCCCAGGACAGGCCAACGGACTATGCTTCTCGGTTAACGATGGTGTGCCCTACCCACCATCGCTGCAGAATATCTTCAAGGAGGTGGCAACGGACATCGGCACCCCTATCCCCACCTCGGGAAACCTCGACCGCTGGGCAGAGCAGGGAGTGCTACTGCTGAACGCCGTGCTCACCGTCAGGGCCCACAACGCAGCATCACACGCTGGTCACGGCTGGGAGCAGTTTACCGATGCTGTAGTTCGTGCGATTGCAGAGCGCAAGCAGGGTGTTGTCTATATGCTCTGGGGTAGTTATGCGCAGAAGAAGGGCGCTATCGCCAACCCAAACAACAACCTGATTCTCAAAGCCGTACATCCATCGCCACTATCGGCATATCGTGGTTTCTTCGGCTGCAAGCACTTCTCCGCCGCAAACGCCTACCTCCGCTCCATCGGCAAGCAGGAGATTGAATGGTAGAGCACATCGGCGCGGAGGTCTCTTACGCGGAGGCATTTTGTTGAAAACTTTAGGGCAAATAATTTGTTGTTCTTCGCGAATTTTTCGTACCTTCGCAGAAGCATCATAGCGCCACCCAGCACACGGCGTGTGATGTCACAAAACCGTTACAAGCAAATAAACACTAACACTCTAAAATAGAACGCTATGGCAAAATTTATTGTTGAAGGTGGTCACCACCTAAAGGGCGAGATAACACCACAGGGCGCTAAGAATGAGGCTCTGCAAATCATATGTGCCACACTGCTCACCTCGGAGCGCGTGGTGCTCCACAACGTACCTATCATCTCTGATGTTATGCAACTTCTGGAGTTGTTGCAGAGGATGGGCGTGAAGGTGGAGCGTCTCTCCGACGACAGTTTCGCAATACAGGCCGACAACGTAGACCTCGAGTATCTGCGTAGCGCCGACTACCACAAGCGTTGTCGCCGTCTGCGTGGCTCGGTGATGATGATTGGCCCACTCTTGACACGTTTCGGCATCGGCTTTATGCCTAAGCCTGGTGGCGATAAGATTGGTCGTCGCCGTCTCGACACCCACTTCCTCGGATTCCAGAAACTCGGCGCAGACTTCAACTTCGACATCAGCGAGGAGTTTTATACTGTGGAGGCTAAGAGACTTAAGGGCACATATATGCTCCTTGACGAGGCTTCGGTAACCGGTACTGCAAACATCGTGATGGCAGCGGTGTTGGCAGAGGGTCGCACAACGATATACAACGCAGCCTGTGAGCCATACCTCCAGCAGTTGTGCAAGATGCTCAACCGTATGGGTGCAAAGATCTCGGGTATAGCATCCAACCTCCTCACCATCGATGGCGTGGAGTCGCTCGGAGGTACGGAGCACACTATGCTTCCCGATATGATTGAGGTGGGTAGTTTCATTGGTATGGCGGCTATGACACGCTCGGAACTCACCATCAAGAACGTATCATACGACAACCTCGGCATCATCCCTGCGCAGTTTGCACGTATGGGTATCCGCTTCGAGCAGCGTGGTGACGATATCTACATCCCAGCACAGGAGACCTACAGCATCGAGAGTTTCATCGATGGCTCTATTATGACCATCGCCGATGCTCCGTGGCCAGGACTCACCCCCGACCTGCTCTCGATATTCCTCGTTGTGGCAACACAGGCTAAGGGCTCGGTACTCATCCACCAGAAGATGTTTGAGAGCCGCCTCTTCTTCGTCGACAAACTCATAGATATGGGTGCGCAGATTATCCTTTGCGACCCACATCGTGCTACAGTCATAGGTCTTGACCACCGTTTGCCACTGCGTGCTGCGAATATGTCATCGCCAGATATCCGCGCGGGTATCGCACTGCTTATTGCCGCTATGAGCGCCGAGGGTACAAGCACCATCCTCAACGTGGAGCAGATAGACCGTGGCTATCGCGATATCGACACACGCCTTAACGCACTGGGTGCTAAGATTATAAGATTGGATGAATAACTAAAAACGCATATATACTAAAAAATGTTCTTAGAAAATAACAAACATAAGGGTTGGATTGAGGTTGTCTGCGGCTCTATGTTCTCGGGTAAGACCGAGGAACTTATCCGCCGTATGAAACGTGCGCAGTTTGCAAACCTCAAAGTGGAGATTTTCAAGCCATCTATCGACGTTCGCTACTCCGACGTAGAGGTGGTGTCGCACGACTCAAACGCCATACAGTCTACGCCTGTGGAGTCGGCGCAGAACATCCTGCTCCTGGCATCGGATGTCGATGTTGTGGGTATCGACGAGGCGCAGTTCTTCGACGATGGCATCGTGGATGTATGTCGCACATTGGCCGACAGCGGCGTGCGTGTTATCGTAGCGGGCTTGGATATGGACTATATGGGTGTACCTTTTGGTCCTATGCCGGCACTTATGGCTACGGCGGAGTATGTTACCAAGGTACACGCCATCTGTGTGCGCTGCGGCGATTTGGCACACCACTCACACCGCCTTACCGAGGATGACAAGCAGGTGTTGTTAGGTGCTCAGGATACCTACCAGCCTATCTGCCGTCACTGTTTTAACGAACTTAAAGGAAAGAAATAAGATATGCAAAAGGCTATAGACCAGTGTGTTGAGGTGCTTCGCGCGGGAGGCATCATCCTCTACCCTACCGACACGGTGTGGGGCATAGGCTGCGACGCCACAAACGAGGAGGCAGTACAGAAGATTTACAAACTAAAGCGTAGCGAGGATAAGCACTCTATGTTGTGCCTATGCCGCGATGCCGATATGATTGTGCGCTATGTAAACCGTGCTCCTGGCATCGCCTTCGAGGTTATGGAGTTGTCGGACAAGCCTCTCACGGCAATACTTCCGGGTGCTGTGGGTGTTGCACCAAGCCTCATCCCCGAGGCCCAGACCCTCGGTGTCCGCATCCCTCAGCACGACTTCTGTCAGGCGTTGCTGCGTAAGTTTGGCAAGCCCATAGTCTCTACATCGGCAAACATCTCTGGCGAGGAGACCGCCAAGCGACTCAGAGATGTGGTACAGGAGATTATCGACGGCGTGGACTATGTCGTAAACCCACGCTTCGAGGGTAAGCCTACGCTCAAGCCAAGTTCTATCATTGCCTTCGGCGAAGACTCTGAGATTAAGATTATTAGACAGTAAAACACAAACTGAAAAGTGAAAAGTGAAAACTGAAAAGTATGGAGCCTGCGGCGCATATCTATTTCGTGCGAAGCACACCTTACTTTTCACCTTTCACCTCTCACCTTTCACCTCGACTTTTATGGCAAAGCAAATCATAACTCCGGTGCAGAAGCGATTCTCGGATGTGGACTCGTTTATGCACGTCAACAACATTTGGCAGCAGAGTTACTTCGATATGGGTAAGACGGCGTTCTACACCCAGGTGTTGGGTATCACGGGCGTCTTCGACAAGTTGCGCATCATCACCGCATCGACACACACCGACTACTATGGTCAGGTGCGCCTTACGGATGACATCGTCGTCGTGACCGACGTGTCGCGCATCGGCAACAAGAGTATGACTCTGCACCAGCGTATTATGCGTGGTGATAAGTGCCTCACCGAGAGCAGTTCGGTGATGGTTGCCTTCGACTTTGAGACCCAGCAGACTGTGGCAATGCCCGAGGAGTGGCGCAACAAACTCAGCGAATACCTCATCCATTCGGAGCAATAATATCCCCATTCATACAAAAAATAGCACCATCGGGCGATTTTCCCCGATGGTGTTTTCGTATATGTCAATTTTTGCGTAACTTTGCGAGGTCTATGTATTTATACATAGTTTCACGGGAACAATATTAACGTTTTAGATACACACACTACTATGAAAACATTTCGTTTTTTGATGATGGCGCTTTTGTCCATCGTAATGTTGAGTTGTGCGGGTAAGGATAACAACTTTATTTTGCCAGACAATCCTAACCCACCAGCGCCAACTCCTACTCCCGAGCCATCGGAGTATCCACTTATCTCTACCGACCCAGCATTCGTAACTGAGGCTATGACCGAGGATATCACCATTATCCTCAACACTGCTGGTACCGCTGCTGAGGGCTTCACTGGCGAGTTATATGCTCACACCGGTGTGCTCACAACCGATAGCGCCACTACAGGCGACTGGAAGCACGTCTTGGCAGAGTGGGGTACAAACATCCCTGAGTGCAAACTCGAGAAGAAGGAGGGCAACCTTTGGCACTATGTTATCAAGGGTGGTGTTCACGCTTGGTATAACGTGCCTGAGAGCGAGAAGGTTACCCACATTGCCTTTGTATTCCGCTCGGCTGACTCAAAGATTGAGGTTAAGGACAATGGCGCAGATATCTTCGTAGAGTTGGCAACTGAGGGCCTCTCAGTTAAGATTAT
>JAFOCZ010000151.1 GCA_017380955.1 Alistipes sp. | reverse complement strand
CCTATCAGTATTCTATCTACGTCCACTCCAAGGATTACGAGCGGGCGAAACATTTGATTTGAGTTTCGGAGGAATTTATGTCCATCCTGTTTGAACATGTTACCGTCCTGCCTATGGACGGCCAGCGCACCGTCCTGAAGGACGCCTTTGTGGCGGTGGAGGGCACCAAAATCTCTTATGTGGGGACTGAGGCCCCCCAGGGAGAATTTACCCGCCGCATCGACGGCAAAGGCAAGGTGCTGCTGCCCGGTTTTGTCAACGCCCACACCCACCTACCCATGACCCTGATGCGGGGTTATGCAGGCGGCAAGGACCTGCAGACCTGGCTGCTTCACGAACTCTGTCAACTCGTCAATCTGCTTACGGGTATACGATGCGCAGCCCTCCGCTGCGAAGCCTACAACATATGCTGCGGAGTCGAAGACTACGAAGTCGTGGCCGTGGGCGAGGTCGGTGATGTCCGCAAACTCCATACCGAAGCGCAAGTCTGGCTTATCAGAGCCATACTTCTCCATAGCCTCAATCCAAGGCATACGGCGGAAAGGCTCCGCGAACTCGATGTCCATAACCTCCTTGAACATATAACGTGCCCAGCGCTCGAAGATCTCGAGTACATCCTCCTGCTCTACGAACGACATCTCGCAGTCAATCTGTGTGAACTCTGGCTGACGGTCAGCACGCAAATCCTCATCACGGAAGCAGCGTACAATCTGGAAGTAGCGGTCGTAGCCCGCAACCATCAACAACTGCTTCAAGGTCTGTGGTGACTGAGGAAGGGCGTAGAACTGGTTAGGGTTCATACGCGATGGCACGATGAAGTCACGCGCACCCTCAGGTGTAGACTTGATGAGGTAAGGGGTCTCAATCTCGAGGAAGCCCTCCTTGTCGAGGAACTGGCGTACTGCCTGTGCCATACGGTGGCGGAGAATCATAGCACGCTGCAATGGTGGACGACGAAGGTCGAGGTAACGATACTTCATACGAAGGTCATCACCACCATCCGACTCCTCCTCGATGGTGAATGGAGGTGTCACAGCACGGTTGAGAATCTTAATCTCCGATGCCGAAATCTCGATGTCGCCAGTGTCGATTTTGCCGTTCTTCGACGAGCGCTCTACAACCTTACCCTTAACCTGAAGGACAAACTCACGACCAATCTCCTGAGCGATAGCCTTCACCTCCTCCGAAGAGTGCTCCTCGACGGTGATCTGCGTGATGCCAAAACGGTCACGAAGATCGATAAATGCCATAGCACCGAGGTTACGCACCTTCTGTACCCAACCAGCGAGGGTTACCTCCTGGCCGACGTTCTCTATGCGGAGTTCACCGCAATTGTGTGATCTGTACATTAGTAGTATATTTTTAGTTTCTATGTTTTTTGTTATCTTTGCAACTCACAAAGGTAGTAATTTTTCAATATATATTGTTACGATATGGACGAAAAAAATAGCATCATAGTGCGAAATGATGAAAAATTTATGCGTATGGCAATAGTGGAGGCCGAACGTGCGTTAGCAAAGGGAGAGGTGCCCATAGGTGCTGTGGTGGTCGTGGGTGACAGAATCATAGGTCGTGGGCATAACCTTGTGGAGACCTTGGTGGATGCTACGGCGCACGCCGAGATGCAGGCTATAACCGCTGCTGCTCAGACACTTGGCGGTAAGTATCTCAACCAGTGTACGCTATATGTTACGGTAGAGCCCTGTGCTATGTGCGCCGGTGCTATAGCCTGGAGTCAGGTGCGTAGGGTGGTCTATGGCGCGGGGGATGACAAGCGCGGCTACTCGACATTCTCGGAGCGTATTATGCACCCCAAGACCGAGGTGGTGCGTGGCGTACTTAGAGAGGAGTGTGAGGCTCTTATGACGCAATTTTTCGCTACGTTGCGCAAATAACAGCCTATAAATTTTGCGATTACGCAACAAAATAGTAACTTTGCGGATGCGTTTTTGTTTTTGAGATAACAAATAAACATTATACTAACTATCTATGAAAAAACTTATTATGACCGTAGTAGCCCTTATGGGTGCTACATCGCTCTTTGCACAGTCAGACATCGTGGCATTGTTCTCACAGGGTTTGGGAAATGCTAAGGCAGGTAACTTCACAGAGGCTATCGCACAGTTCCAGGAGGTTATCGACGCAAGTTGGGATATCGAGGAGCCAGATGCTAACCAGCAGAAGGCTATCACAGGCTCAAAGAAGTTTATCGTAACCTGCTACAATAAGTTGGGTGTTGCAGCCTTCAACGCTAAGAACTACGACGAGGCTATCGAGAACTTCACAATGGCTGCCGACGCTGCCGAGATGTTCGACAACGTGGTGGATATGAACAAAAACCGCACCTATGTAGGTCAGATGTACCAGGCTAAGGGTGCTGATGCTTTCAACTCTGAGGATTATGCTACTGCAATCGCTGTATTCTCAAAGGGTTACGAGGCTGACCCACGTAACACCGATATGGCTTTGAACCTCGCAGAGAGTTACTTCAAGAGCGATATGTATCAGGAGGGTATGAAGATTTGTACAAAGATCTCACAACTTAACGCTGAGAAGTTTGGTGAGGCTATCGCTGCTGCACAGGCAAAGATGGATATGTACACTAACAACCAGGTTGCTAAGTTGCAGATGGCTAACGACTACGACGGCATCATCGCTATGGCTGAGCAGTTGGACGACGCTGCTATGGCTGCAAAGATCACTATGCAGGCATACTACGGTAAGAAGGACTTCAACAAGATGATTGAGTTGGCAACTGCAGCACTCGAGGCTCAGGTTACTGACGAGGGTCGCAGCGACATCAACTACTTGCTCGGTGTTGCATACAACGAGAAGGAGATGTTTGAGCAGGCTATTGCTGCTATGAAGAACGTAACTGCTGGTAACAACGTTGCTAACGCACAGGCTGTTATTGAGGCGTTGACAGTTAAGGAGTAATTTGACTTCTGAATATACAGGGGGTATCCGAATGGATACCCCTTTTTTTGTTTTTTTACACAACGCCAAACCCGAAAAGGCGTACAGAAAATTTGCCTCTTTGAGATTTTTTTTTAACTTTGCAACATAACCACTTAAAAATTAGAGTTATGGGTAGAAGTTCAGTAATGTCTCTGTTGAAGAGAGTAGGGTTGGTGATGGTAGTGATGGTTGCCAATCTATGCGTTGCTACTGCGCAAGAAAATACCGATTTAAAGGAGTTCTCGTTTAGCGTAGAGAATGGTTATCAACTTGCATTGAATAAGCCACGATATGATTCGTATAGCCTTACGGCTAATTGGGGTTATCATTTTAATGAGAATTGGTCGTTGCATCTTCCAATAACATCAAACATAACATTTTATGACAAAGAGAAATATGGAATGCAACTGCTTGTAGGTTTAGCATCCGAGTATGCCTTTGCACACAAAACTAACACATATTGGACTGTCTCTCCAAAAGTTCAGGCATCGGGTTGGGGTGATTGGGGTTCTATGCTTTATGATGTGGGTGTTAGATGGCACTCCAAGAAGTCACCATATGTCGGTTTAGGATTG
>JAFOCZ010000016.1 GCA_017380955.1 Alistipes sp. | reverse complement strand
GTCCTATTGAAGTTAAATCATCAAATTACAGAACACATAAATCTATAGATGCTTTCTGTGAAAAATATTCTTCCAGAATTCTAAACAAATATCTGATTTATACTAAGGACTCATCGGCAAAGGCCGTTACCGAGCATCGCATATCCATCGCCCACTACCCCATTGTGAACATCATCCTCGGCAAGCAGCGTGCCACAAAGATAGGACGCGGAACATCGGGATACCACTTCGAGGTGCTACCCGCAGAGTTGCAACACACGCTCCGCGACTACACCCTAAATGGTGGAGCACTAATGCTCAGCGGCAGTTACATCCTCAGCGAGTTATGGCACTCACCAATTGCCACACAGGATGACCGTGACTTTGCCGAGAAGGTGCTCAAGGTGCGCTTTGGTGGTGGTATGGCATCACGCAGTGGCAAGGTACGCACACAGCCATCACGCCTATCTCGCAAAAAGATGGCATTTACCTTCAACACCCAACCCTCGGAGGCGGTATACCCCGTAGAGTCCCCCGAGGTTGTGCAACCTGCCGATAAGCGCGCATTCACCATCCTGCGTTACGACGAGTCGCAGGAGTCGGCAGCGGTGGCATACGACGGTGCTTATCACAGCATCGTAGTGGGATTCCCCTTAGAGACCATTACCGACGACAAGGAGCGTGGTAAGTTCATAGAATCAGCATTGGATTATCTCATCAATAGACAACAAAACTAATATGGCACTTTCGAAACAAGACATCAAGAGCATCGTAATGCCCGTTGCGATGATCGTGGGAGCGGTACTCTGCCGACCCTTAGCACACGTAGAGACGGCAACACACCATATGCTCACACCGCTACTCATCGCAGCAATGCTCTTCATCACCTTCTGCCGCATCGAGATTCGTGATATGCGTCTGAGCATCATACACCTATGGATGTTGCTGATACAATTCGTGGGCTCTATAGCGGTATACTACATCGTAACACCTCTGCTTGGCGACATCGTAGGTCAGGGCGCTATGATTTGCGTTCTTGCCCCTATTGCAATGGCTGCCGTGGTGATTGGCGGTATGCTCGGTGCAAATGTCACAACGATGGTGACATACAGCCTTTTGTGTAACCTCGTAACCGCTATCGTAGCACCATTCATACTCCACGCCTTCGGCAATGGCACTTGCACCTTTATGGGCATCATAGGACGTGTAGCACCTACGCTCATAGCACCCTTCGTGATAGCGCAAATATTGCGATTTGTATGGCGTCGTGGCGCGGAGTGGGTAGCATCACGCTCCTCGTTCTCGTTCTATTTGTGGCTAATATCGTTAGTCTTGGTTATGGGACGCACAACGGCATTTATCATCGACACCGAGGCTGACATCGCAGTAGAGATAGAACTCGCCGTGGTGGCGCTCATACTATGCCTCCTGCAGTTCCGCGTGGGACACTCATTAGGTCGTGCGTTAGGAGATGTTGCCGCCGGAGGACAGTCCGTGGGACAGAAGAACACTATTTTGGCTATATGGCTGACGCTCAACTTCCTCGACCCTATAGCCTCCATAGCGCCAACGGCATATATCGTATGGCAGAACTTCGTGAATAGTTACCAGATATACCGCTTCAACCACAATAAAAAGAGATAAGTGTAGCATTCCTGAAAAATATTCGTTACCTTTGTCGGGTAAACATAATAATATAACTAAAGAGTATGAACGAGATTTCTATCTGTCCACAGTGCGGTAGCGAGAATGTATATTTTGATGGCTCGCTATACATATGCCCCGATTGCGCCTATGAGTTTGAGGAGGGCGCAGCAGCCGAGAGCGGCAACGACGTAGCAAAGGATAGCAACGGCGCAGAGTTGTTCGATGGCGACGCAGTGACAGTTATCAAAGATTTGAAAGTTAAGGGCTCATCAATGGTCATCAAGCGCGGAACAAAGGTAAAAAGCATCCGCCTTACCGATAACCCCGAGGAGGTAGATTGCAAGATTGACGGTTCGAGCATCGTGCTCAAGACCTGCTTCCTCAAGAAGTAACCCTACACAACACATAACTCTCTTATAGTAAGAGTTATAACAACAATTGCACGCAGTTAATCCACAGGCGGTTAATTGCGTGCTTTTGTTATCACTATGCACCACACCCATATTTTGCAAAAAATTTTGGGCTACTTTTTGTGAGATTGCCAAAAAAAGTGTATATTTGTGACTACAAAAATTGTGAGACTTATGGACTACGTTAAGGAACTGGAGAAATATGCGCCAGCACACACCGAGGCCCAGGTGGCTAAGGAGGTTGCGAAGATTAAGATGGCAGCAAACCGCAATGGCAATGTCGATGTATACAAATTCTGCTACTCGGCAATCGACCTTACAACACTATCGTGCACCGATTCTGTGGAGTCTGTGCAGGCTTTCGTGCGCAAAGCCGTAGACTTCTACGAGAAGTACCCACATATTCCAAACGTAGCATCTATCTGCGTATACCCATCATTCGTGGAGACCGTAGGCCTCGAGATTGACGGCACTCCTATGCGCATAACATCTGTAGCAGGAGCATTCCCAGCGTCGCAGAGTTTCATAGAGGTAAAGGCATTGGAGGTGGCTATGGCTATCGAGAATGGCGCAGACGAGATTGACATCGTCCTCAACCCTGGTATGATGCTCGCTGGTCACGACTCTGAGGCTGCATCGGAGGTAGAACTTCTTCGCGAGGAGGCTAAGGATGTGGTGCTCAAGGTTATCATCGAATCGGGGGCCCTCAAGAGCCCAGAACTCATACGTCGCGCATCGCTGATATCTATGTTCGCAGGTGCCGACTTCGTGAAGACCTCTACAGGTAAGATTGACGTAGCAGCGACACCAGAGGCGGCATTCGTAATGTGTCACGCCATCAAGGACTACTACAACCTCACAGGTCGCAAGGTTGGTTTCAAGGCTGCAGGAGGCGTTAAGACCCCTGAGGATGCAGCGTTGTACTACACCATCGTAGAGGAGGTATTGGGCAAGGAGTGGCTGACAACAGAGTTGTTCCGCATTGGTGCCTCTTCAGCGGCTAATAATCTGATTTCGGCGATTGAGGATAAGATTGTTACCTACTTCTAATATTTCGATTTTATAGGGCATCTTTGTCCTATCCTGTATAAAATATCGTGGGCTGTACGCAAAGTACTATCCCACGATATTTTCTTTATACGATAGAACAAATCTGCTCCTCTAAAATCAAAATCTCACAACAGCGTCATTCTGAGTGAGCGCACCACACTTTTCAGTTTTCACCTTTCACTTTTCACATAAAAAAGAGACCCGACCGAAGTCGAGTCCCTAAACATAAACCTATAACATCAATTACTCTAAATCTAAATAGGTAACTGTAATGCTATCCAAACGTACCTGACCACCTGTCAATGATGCGATAACGTACTTATCAACAGCCTCGCTCAATGTCACAGTAACCTTATCACTTGACACACTAACAGTACCAGTCTTGATTGAGTTCTTCAATGCCGTAGCATAAGATGAAGAGTTGCAGTCAAATACTATTGAGACAATATTACCTGGTGCGTCTACAGTAATCTTCGAGCCCTTATAGAAACGTGCTGGCTTGACATAGTCAGCAACGTTGCTTGTAGAAGAAGCCTTATCGTTAATCACCTTAATACCATTCTCCTCCCATACCTGCTGGCTTGTATTGAAAGTAGTACGCTTAGACGTATTATCGAAGGTAATAGTTGCGGTAGTCTCCTTAACCTCTGGCTCTACAACAGGAGCAGCCTCGGTAGTAACGAAAACCTTTGCACCCTCCGATGGGATGTTAGCCTCCTGATCCTTAGGCATAGCAACAACAACAAAGGTATACGCTGTCTCATACTCGCCCTCGAACTCATATCGAGTAGACTCAACAGTTTCCAACTCCTTGCCATTGCAGGCAACGCTATACTGCGCAGCACCATCAACAGCCGCCCACGACAAGGTAACAACTTTACCATCTACCGCTGACTCCACAACAGGCTTTGCGATAGCCTTCTGCACTACGATATCCTTATCAGTAGTGTAGCACAACACGATATTCTCAGATACGGTATCCTCGGCGTTAGCAACATAGTAGAGACTCAACTCCACCTCTGTGTCCTCGGCGCTCTTCTCAACGCTCATATTACCAATGCGAACGATAGCCTCAGCACCATCAACCTTCAAGCCCTCAACGGTGAAGTTATCAGCAGCGAGTTTCGCCTCTTCAGCAACAAAGGTATACAAACCAGCCTTAAGAGCACCATTCTCGATAGCCTCTGCATCAACAGCAACGGTGAACACATTAGCGCCATCGTTAACGGCAAACTCATAGTTGTTGTTCTCGTTAAGTTTACCGAAGCCCCAGCCAGCGATAGCAACGCTATCCTTCTCAGTGTTGTTAACATACTCACCCGAGAAGTTGTCGTCGACAAGAATCTCCATTGTGCTACCGATAGTAAGCATAGTACCGATGATGGTTGTCAACTTATTACGCTCCAAAGGAATCTGGCTCTCGAACTTGCGTGTGCTAATCTGACGACCATCCTTACCCCAGGTAGTCATCTCGAAGTGTACCTCTTCAGCACCCTTGCTCTCGTCACCAGCAAAGATATAGTCAGCAAAGAGAGTCATATTTCGAGAGTCTGCATCGTAGCCCTCGGTATATGGCGAAGCCTTGGCAACGGTATACTCTACATACTCGTTAAGAGCCTGACCCTGAGCAACACCTGTAACAGCGTCAAGCGATGTGTAGAGCATATTGTCGTAGAACTTCACTGTCACCTTATCAACCTCCGAGCCGATGTTCAGGTGATTGAGGTCGGTGGTGATAACACGAATCTTACCGAAAGGACGCTTCAGGATGAGAGACTCATTGAGACCACTCTCGCCAATGCGGAAATCCTTAGCGATGAAGTAAGCATCGTAACTCTCGTCCATAGCCGCAATACCCTTACGCATAATGTTGTTAAGGTCTGAGGTATTGTAGTGCAAATCGCCATTTGTACCCTCTGCCACAAAGTCTGCCCATACCACAAAGCGGTAGTCACGATTTGGCACAAGGCGCACGTCGAAACTTGTAGGTTCATATCTGTCGAGAGTCTTAATCTCACGACCGCGAATAGGAGTCTTCTTGTTGACATAACCCTCGGTGACATCATAAATCTCGAGGATATAACGGAGGTCATACTCCTCCCAAAGAGAAGCGTTAAGGTCGTAGTTATCAATAGCGCCGAGGCCACTATTGAGACCTGTCGCAGCGTCGGCACGCGATGCATCCAACTCTGGAACTCCGACCGAGATGGTGTGGCTGATAGCATCATCACCGCTGTAGTCGAAGTTGTTCTCCTTCTGACACGATACGGCAGCCATAGCCAAAGCCATCAACATAAAGAGTAGCTTTTTCATAGTGTAACGTTTTTATTTTTTATTATTTTTGTCTCTATTTGTGTCGTTTACCCACGCGCGTGCAGACACACGGGTACAATTATAGATAATGCGAAACAAAGATAGGCAAAATAACCGTGACGGCAAAATAATTTCAGCAAAATTTTCTGCACTGAGACAATATGACCTAATTTGCAGAGTTACATATTGTTATAATTGCAAAGAATATCGCCTAAAGCAAATCACCCTGCACCGCTCCGAGCCTTCGTAATTCTGCCACTATGCGCTCTCGCAACACATCCATACGCACACCGCCGAGGGGCGATGATAGGATTAGATGTCGTGGTGCTTGTGATGCAAAACGCTCGATGGCTATAGCGGGGTCGAGGTGGCGGATCATATCGACCATCATCACCAGATAATCCTCTAATTTAAAGCCATTTGCAAAGAGAAATCTCTCGGGCTTGTCGCACCACTCCCGAGCCATTGGCGTATTGCGATAGACCTGCAACTGGTGGAACTTCACAAAGTCCACACCAAGGGCATTAATCCTCGTTATCTCCTCGGCAATATCCTCACGTCGCTGCATCGGAAGTCCGAGGATGAAATGCGCACCAACATCTATACCTCGCGCCTTGGTATCTGCCACCGCACGCACCGCACAAGCATAATCGTGACCACGATTTACGTGGCGCAAAATCTCATCCGAAGTGGACTCCACACCATACTCCACAGCCACATAACACCTATGCGACAATTCCTCTAACAAATCGAGTATTTCGGAACTGACACAATCGGGGCGTGTACCTACGATTATACCATCTATCTGGGGATGAGCAAGAGCCTCGGAGTACAACTCCCGAAGCGTAGATAAAGGGGCAAAGGTGTTAGTACCCGCCTGAAAATATGCAAGATACTTATCAGCACGACGACGGCGTGCTGCGTGAAACTCCATTGCGGAGTTAATCTGCTCAGTCACAGAGTTCTGCGAGGAGCAATATGATGGTGTAAAAGCCTCACCGAGACAGAAAGTGCAACCTCCCGTGCCACTCGCACTATCACGATGAGGGCATCCGAGGTGAGCATCTATGGCGAGTTTCTGCACACGCCCTCCAAGACGGCAGCGCATAACACTGCCGTAGTCGTTGTAGGGCAACTTATTTTCGTGCATCACTGCTATTTTAGATCCTGAAGGCGTGCCACAGGAGAGACATCGAGCGAACTCAACTCACCTGCCATATAGCGATAGTAACCCGCCGTGGCAATCATAGCAGCATTATCGGTCGTAAACTTAAACTCAGGCAAGAAGGTGCGCCAACCACGACGGCGACCTGTCTCGGTGATACCATCACGGAGTCCCGAGTTTGCAGACACGCCACCAGCGATTGCTATATCCTTGATTCCTGTAGCCTTAGAGGCCTTGATAAGTTTATCGAGAAGGATGTCGACGATGGTCTTCTGCAACGAAGCGCAGAGGTCGGCCTTATGCTTCTCAACAAAGTCGGGGTCGTCCTTTATAGCATCACGGAGTGTGTAGAGGAACGAGGTCTTGAGACCCGAGAACGAGTAATCGAACTCACCCTCGACGTGTGGCTTCGCGAACTTAAACGCCTTAGCATCACCCTCCTTTGCCAAGCGGTCGATGATAGGGCCTCCAGGATATGGCAAACCCATAACCTTTGCACACTTATCGAAAGCCTCGCCCGCAGCATCGTCAATCGTAGTGCCGATAATCTCCATCTCGGTTGGCGAATCTACACGCACAATCTGCGTATGTCCACCACTCACAAGCAGACACAAGAACGGAAAGTCGGGATGTGGCATATCTCTATCGGGCATATCTACAAAGTGGGAGAGGATATGACCCTCGAGGTGGTTAACCTCCACCAAAGGGATGTTGTTGGCAATAGACAAGCCCTTGGCAAATGACACACCAACGAGCAACGAGCCCAAGAGACCTGGACCGCGCGTGAAGGCTATGGCATCCACCTTATCGATGGTTATTCCCGCCTCCTTAAGCGCTGTGTCTACCACCGGCACGATATTCTGCTGATGGGCACGTGAGGCGAGTTCGGGGATTACGCCGCCATACTTCTGATGCACTGCCTGTGAGGCAATTACATTCGAGAGAAGAGTGCGATTGCGTATCACCGCTGCTGAGGTATCGTCGCACGAGGACTCGATACCGAGTATTGTTATATCCATAATTGGAACTATTTATATCTCTTTTTTTATCTTTTTTCTATTTTTAATAGAAAAATCACTATATTTGTAGGTTAATTGACGTAAACAACAAACCACAAAGTGCTTTTTCAATGCGCAAAGTTATAAAAATATTGGCAAAGGTGGTATCGGTAATCGTATTGTTATCGATATTTTTGCCTATTTCCATAACTCTTGTGCTTAATATCGAGGAGGTGCAGAACATCGCCGTTAGGCGCGCCACGCAGTTTGCGTCGGAGTATCTCGGCACCACAGTATCCATAGACCGCATCGACATCGACCTATTCTCACGAGTACGCGTCGATGGTTTCTACGTCGAGGACCACGAGCAGGACACCCTACTCTATGTCAGCAGAGCCACCGCAGCACTCAAGAGCCTCAACATCCGCGAGGATGGCCTGCTCATCCGCTGGGCAAAGGCCGAGGATGGAGTGTTTAACCTCCGCGAGATGCAGGATGGCGAGTTGAACATTCGCCCTATAGTACGCTCATTGCAGAAGCCTAACGGCAAGAACGACTTCTATATGTTGATAGAGGAGATTGAGGCTGTGAATTTGGGATTCCGCTACGAGCGTCTCACGCACCGCAACCCCGAGTATGGCGTAGACTACTTCAACCTGGATATATCGAATGTCAATGGCGAGGTGCGTAACCTCATTGTGGACAGGGGTAAGGTGCTGATAGATGTAGCAGGCATCACCGCCCGTGAGCGCAGCGGCTTCGAGTTGGAGAATGTCACCACACACCTATGCGTGGATGTGGGCGAGTTACGCTTCGAAAACTTCACAGCGCAAACCACATCATCCGACATCAATGTTCCTCTGCTGCTGCTCAAAGGCAAGGATTGGGTGGATTTCCAGGACTATATCAATAAGGTGAATATGTCGGGTGTGATCGCTGGTAGCAGCATCACCACCTACGACTTAGGATTCTTCGCCCCAGGACTCAAGGACTGGAACACTCGTCTTCAGAATGTAGATGCCACCTTCGATGGCACGGTGCGTGACCTTAGTGGTGATATCACCAATGCCAATATCGCCAACCTCAGTTCGGCACGTGGCAAGTTCCGCATTACGGGTCTGCCCGAGTGGCGCACATCGAAATATGTGGTGGGCCTGGAGCATCTTCACATTGATAGTGCCGATGCCGAGGAGATTCTTGGCAACGTCGTGAAGACACCACTTCCCGAGAAAGTAAATAGCATAATACGACATATGGAGTGGGCAGATGCCCGCCTGACGTTTGGTGGTCGTCTGGATTCCTACCGTGTTGTGGGCAACGTAGCCACTGCGGAGGGTAACATCTCCGCTGACTTGTCGATGCAGAAGAGTGGCGAGCGCCACGACATAAAGGGTACGGCACACAGCAACAACCTCAACATTGGCAAGATTCTCGACATCGCAGCGCTGCGTCGCATAAGCAGCGACATCGCCGTAAATGGCTCGTTGGGAGATGCCTCTTCGGGAGGTATCATCGGCGATATCTCGGTTGCGGTATCGGGTGCTGAGGTGGGTCGCTACCGCTACTCGGCAATTGAGGGTAAGGCAAACATCAACGGCAAGAGATACTATGCCGAGGTGAATGCCGATGACCCAAATTTGGAGTTTGACCTCTTTGCAGATATAAACCTCGATAGCGACGAGCCTACATATGCCCTGTCGCTGGATATGGAGCGTGCCGACCTCCACGCCATAGGCATCAACCGCCGTGACACCACCTCGCTGCTCAGCGCAAGCGTGGGTGTCGATATGCGTGGTAAGTGGGCAGATGATATGAGCGGTACGATAAGCATCGCCGATGCCGAGTACTTATACCCTAACGGAGAGTTGCAGACCGACCTTTTGCGCATAGAGGTAGATGGCAGCCAAAGCCACAAGGCTATACTTATGGACTCGGACTTCTTCACCCTCGGCTTCAACAGCCACTCCACCTATCGCGAGGTGTATGACTATGTCTATAACTCGTTGCTCACCTATGTACCGCTGCTCTACAACAACACCAAGTATGAGATTGCCGCACCATCGGCCATAAACTCACCTTCGGACTACACAGCCCTTACGATAGAGGCTAAGGATGACATCAACGAGTTACTCGACGCCATCGCCGGAGGTTTTGTACTTGCGCCAAACACCGAGTTGGGTCTTATCTTCAACCCCAAGAGCAACAACATCACGTTGCGTGGCTCGTCGGAGGCTGTGGAGTATTCGGGACTCATCTTCGCAAATACCGAGTGGAATATCAACAACAACGCCCGCGACTCGTTGTCGCTGAGCATAAAGTCCGACGCTGTATATATGGGCTCACATATGCTTATGCCACGCTTCAGCGTTGTGGCAGGTGCGCGTGAGAACAGGGTATCTCTAACGGCAGGCTTCAAGCAACCTGGCGGCAGCAGTTCTGCAATGCTGGGTCTCAGTGCGCAGTTCAGTCGCAACGAGAAGACACGTCGTCGCTCGCTGCATATCGACATCACACCATCGCACTTCACAAACGACACCCAGCAGTGGAAACTCTACGCAAAGGGTATAGACATCGACTCCACACGCATACAGGTGAACGAGTTGCACATCGCACGTCCCGACCAGCAGATGGTCATCGACGGCGTGGCATCACGACTGCGTAGCGACTCCATACGTCTGACGCTCGACAACTTCGACATCTCGCCACTCTCGGCATTCCTAAGCCGCATAGGCTACGACATCAAGGGTAACACGAGTGGTTATGCTACTGTCAAGGCTGCGCTGGGTGCTCCGGAGATTGAGGCTGCCATCGACGTGGAGAACATCGCCGTGAATGGCCTCACAGCACCGCCACAGGAGATTACCTCAAACTGGGATTTCGAGGCTAACCGCGCGCGTGTCTTCATCCGCGACCGCAACACCTGCGACACCCTTATCCGTGGCTACTACCATCCCCAGGGTCACCGCTACTATGCTCGTGCCGCGATGAAGGGTGTGAAACTCGCGCTTATATCACCATTCCTCAAGGGCATCCTCTCGGATATTGAGGGTAGCGCCGACATCGAGGCGAGGGTTATGGGCGAGGGTCAGAACGCATCACTCAATGGCGAGGCTACGGTAGAGGGTATGGCAACAACGGTGGACTATACCAAGGTGCGTTACCGCGCACCAAAGGCTAAGTTATCGATTGTCGACAACCACATAATCGCCGATAAGATTGCCGTCTACGACCCTAATTCGAACGTAGGTCACTACTCTATGGACATCAGCCTCGAGCATCTGTCGAACATCACCTACGACATTAGCATAGATGCAAACAAGATGCTTGTTCTCGATACCGATGCCAAGGACAACGACCTCTTCTATGGTCACGTGTACGCCTCGGGAAATGCATCGTTCTATGGCGACAAGCGCGGCATCAAGATGGATATTGATGGTACAAGTGCCGAGAACTCG
>JAFOCZ010000150.1 GCA_017380955.1 Alistipes sp. | reverse complement strand
CTCTCGCCACGCTCGGGGCTGTGGAATGCCACAAGAGGGTAGTTGTGCATAGCGTAGCACATCGGCCAATACTCGCCATCGGGCAGGGTCTCCATACCGTGGTATAGCGCAATGCGAGGGTTGATGTACTCCTGCTCCTCGACGATATCTCGCTCGCCAACGGTGAGCAGCGTTGCCGATGGTGCAGCACTTATAGCGCCCTGCATAGATGCTGTGGCCATAAAGAGAGGGTTGTTGAGGCTCTTTACGCTCTGCTTGGCAGCATAACTTGCTACGCTGTAGCGATGTTCGCCAAAGATGGTCTCGGAGTCCGTAAGTCGCTTTGTAGCGCCATCCGAGGGTTGGTAGCCGAGCGCTGTAGTTGCGAAACTCTCCACTGCGCACTCCTCGCTCACAACCTCGCCGCCGTGTTGTCTGTCTCGCCAATCTACGATGCTACCATCAAAGAAGGTGTCGTAGGGCTCTATGAATAATCTCCGTGAGGGGCGGTGGGTGTAGATGCAGAGATTGAAGAGGTGGGCTATAGCCTCGAGGAACTCTGCCTGTGAGATGTCGTGGTTTGCGATGTCACGGAACTCCACACTCTCGCCATAACCCGCTGTGCCTCCGAAAATTGGCGTTAGACTACACCCTGCGTGGAGCGTTAACTCCATACCCTGCTCCGCGCCATAGAGGTATACCTGCTTCAACTCTCGCGGCGAGGTTGGCGTTGCCTCGGCATAGGGTGTGCGGATGGTGATATCCACCTCCCTCTGTCCTCGCTCCTCGACGTGACCATCGTATAGTGCCCAATCACCGCTATAGGGTGTGTAGGCATCCTCATCCTGGCGCTTCGCCATAAGCACCGCACTACCCTTATAACCCTTGTCGAACTTGATGGTCGATATCGCCGAGGTTATATATCCCACATACTGCATAAGGTAACTTGTCGTAGCGTCGTAGTCGAAGATGAAGAGTTTGTACTCAATGCCACTTGCGACACTCGCACGGCGGTCAGGGATGTGGTTTTGCAATCCTATCTCTACGTGGCAGTCATCGCCTAAGTATATCTTGTCGAATCCCTTCAGGCGCGAGGATGACACTATGCGGTAGTCGGTGGTGTAGTGCAGACGCAGGTCAAATGCCACGCTTATATCGCGCTTGGGGTGAAATGTCGGCACTCCGGCCACGAGGCTGA
Organism: Alistipes sp.; assembly: GCA_017380955.1. Lineage (GTDB taxonomy): Bacteria > Bacteroidota > Bacteroidia > Bacteroidales > Rikenellaceae > Alistipes. The sequence continues at coordinate 22,950 of JAFOCZ010000150.1, read as the reverse complement.
AGCACCCACCATTGTCATAGGCATCACGACAGGGTGTACCACTCTCGTCTAAGGTGTTGGGGTTTACGGTGTCTACCACAGCACCTACGTTTGCCGTTGAGGCATTTCCTGCAGCCTCCACACGCCCAAGTTGCGAGGCTTTGGCTGTTGTCGTGGTGCTACGCACAGCCTTGAAGCCCATCGTGGCATATGCCTGCTCGCTCTCCACACGCTTGTATGCTCCGCTTATCATAAGTTTGCGGGCAAATGGCGTATTCAGGAAGTTGCTCTGGATGGTGTAGCCACTCTCTTTGGCGATGCTCTCCACGATTGCCACGACGGAGATAAAGGGGTGGTAGTCCTGAGGTAGTAGCGAGCGTTGTGCGGTGTAGATGCCTGTCTCGGCAACCTCGGCATAGCGGTCACGGTTTATGGGTAGCATCCTCACGGCACTATTGTCGCTCCACGAGGCTATTATGTCGTCGGTGAGCATCTGTCGTGTAGCCTCTATGGCTGTGGCGTTTAGGCGTGTCATAGCGGCGCTATCTGCCCACTCCGCACCTCCCACACGCACTCTTATGTGGTAGGTAGTCTGCGTATCGCGACGCTTTGTGCCTATGAGCGTTGCAACACCCTCTATGATTGTCACACCATCTGCCTCTATGCGTGCAGTGTGGTATGAGTCGTTGAATACCGCGGTGGGGTACGCCTCTTCGCAATGCCCAAGTAGTTGTGTTATGGGCGCAGAGGCCTCAACCTCAAACTCCGCAACTCTGCCCTCGCGCCATCCCTCGATATCTCGCAGCGACGAGGCTCGGTATAGAGGTAACTTGATACTGTTCTCAATCGGCGTTGCCTCCTGGTTGTCGATGAATACCTTTATCATAGAATACTCTTGTTGGTGGTTATCGTAATCTCTATATTGCTTTTGCCAGCCTCCATCTCGCGTGTCAGCAACCTCACGCCGTGCCACTTGCCTCGGGTTATCACATACACCTCCTCCGAAAAGATTATCTGCGATATGCGTCGCAGGGTGTCGGGGTCTTCGTGCGCCGTGGCGAGGGTGTAGGTGTACTCTGCGCCTGTTGTGGTGTTGTACTTGCAGCGACACCTCACAAGTTGCGGAAAGAGGTAACTCTCCAGTCCACCATTGGTGCTGCGCCACACGACTTGCAACGCGGTGCTGCTGCGCTCCACATATTTGTAGGTGTATCGCCCCGCACGTCGACCGTCGAATGCTATGTCGAGAAGTATCTCGCTCAGGTTGTCATCGGCAGATTGCAGAGGGTAGAAGAACTCCACAGGGCGACCCTGGGTGGCGATGTTATAACTCGTCACACGGCTCTTCTTTCCATAAAAACCGAGCGTTACAACCACACTGTGCTTGGCATATGCCGCGAAGCAGATGCTCTCGCCTAAGGCGATGCGTGGGCTCTCGGGTAGAGTGCTCAGCAACTGTGGCATTGAGGTGTCAAGAGGCGCTGAGGTGTAGAGGCGTGGCTCCGAGAGGGTGTCGTTCACGCTTACTGCGACGTTGCACGATAGTGGCGAGTGCATAAACCCTGCGGATGTAGGTGGTGTGCTCTGCAGTGCCGAGCGCAGATATGGCGCTATGTCAAACTCGGCTGTGGTGACGCCGTAGATGTTGAACGTGGCGAGGTTCTCGTTGCTGTCGGTGTTGAGGATAACGACCTTTGCAACGCTCGCCTCTGTGGTCTCGAGGTCGATGGCGTAGGGTAGTCTATCGCGCCACGAAGCACCGTTCTGGGGTAAAGATAAGAATTTCATAGTTAAAATATTTAATGCTCAAAAACAGAGATGGTTAGCCTCTTCATCGGTCCGTAGCACGGTGGTGTCGGTAGCGCATAGACCGATGTTAACAACTCTGTCGATAAAATGTTAACGCGTGGTTATAAATATATGTAATATACTATTACAAAGGTTATTAAGTGTGTTAATAACTCTTTGGGTGTTGCGCCGAGTCGGTTGATAACCCAGCGATGTCGGTGGTGGTTTAACATCCGTTTGACGGTGCAAATATACAACATCAAAAAGCGTTTGTCAAGAGTTTTGGTTAAATATTTTTACATTATTTTTTCAGCGAATATCAAATTATTTAATATACAGGCGATTAACAGATTTATTTTTTTAAAAAATAATCGCTATATTTGCGCGATAATAGATAAAAGCAGTACGAAACTAATAAAACACACCATATGGCAGACAATTCGATTCTCATCCGTTTGGATGGTCTAAAGTTGAAATATGAGGAGATTGGCCAGAAACTTACCGACCCGGAGGTTATCGCCGATGTGAAACTCTTCATTCAGTTAACAAAGGAGTTTAAGGAACTCGAGCCTATCGTCGAGACCTCGGACCGTTTCCGCACAGCAATCGCAAACCTCGCAGAGGCTAAGGATGTGTTGGCAAACGAGAAGGACGAGGAGTTCCGCGAGATAGCACGCGAGGAGGTTGCGGCACTCGAGCCAGCAATCGAGAAGATGGAGGAGGAGATTAAGTTGCTCCTTATCCCAAAAGACCCACAGGATGACAAGAATGCTATTGTCGAGATTCGTGGTGGTACTGGTGGCGACGAGGCGGCAATCTTCGCTGGTGACTTGTTGCGTATGTACACCAAGTATATCGAGTCTAAGGGCTGGCGTTACGAGATCACCTCGGCATCGGAGGGTACTGCAGGTGGTTACAAGGAGGTTGTGCTCAAGGTTACAGGTCAGAGCGTATATGGCACTTTGAAGTATGAGTCGGGTGTTCACCGTGTGCAGCGTGTGCCACAGACCGAGACTCAGGGTCGTGTACACACCTCTGCAGCATCTGTTGCTGTGCTTCCCGAGGCTGAGGAGTTTGATATCGAGATCTCTATGAACGACATCCGTAAGGATATCTTCTGTGCATCGGGTCCTGGTGGTCAGTCTGTAAATACCACATACTCGGCTATCCGTCTTACCCACATCCCTACAGGTATCGTTGTGCAGTGCCAGGATCAGAAGTCGCAGTTGAAGAACTTCGATAAGGCATTCGAGGAGTTGCGTACCCGTGTCTTCAACCTTGAGTACTCTAAGTATCTCGACGAGATTGCGTCGAAGCGTAAGACTATGGTCTCTACGGGTGACCGTTCTGCGAAGATTCGTACCTACAACTACCCACAGGGACGTATCACCGACCACCGTATCAACTACACAATCTACAACCTCTCGGCATTTATGGACGGCGACATTCAGGATGTCATCGACCAACTTATCGTAGCCGAGAACGCTGAGCGTTTGAAGGAGAGCGAGTTGTAGGAGGGAGTACACATAATGTATAAGTAGACGTCAAAGACGGCTAACCCTCCATTGGGGTTGGTCGTCTTTTTCGTTATCTTAAAGAGTTATGAAGAATCTAATAGTTACTGTTGTTGCGCTTATGCTCTCGGTTGTTGCCTTTGCCGAGAAGGCGGAGCGTAGCGCTATGGCAAAGAGCCGTGGCGAGCGTCTCACGGTCAAGGAGTGGAAGACAACGCCCGACGGCAAAAACAAGTGGATAGACCACACCGAGGTCTATAACGCCCAGGGACAACTCGTCGAGGAGGCGGAGTATAGCGACTTTGGTCGTAGTCTGGCGTGGCGTGCGGAGTTCACCTATAACGCTGGTGGGCAACTTGTTATGGAGGTTGTTTACAACGAGCGTAACAAGGTCAGCAAGGTGCGCAAGTATGAGTACGACGCAAATGGCGTCTGCACACGTCGTCTCAACTACAACGCCAATGGCACCCTCAACTCCTACCGACAGTTTGAGTATTCGTTTGAGTAGTTATGGCTGTGGCATTGACATACGATAGCCTCAACAACCTCGCCTTATGGCATAGGATGGCGACAATAACCCTTGAGGAGATGCGTGGTGTGAAGTTGATGAATCGCATCGACACCAAGTATGTCCTTTCGGAGGAGGATGTTATGACGATGCTGGAGCGCGCTGCGGAGCGTGGCTACCGTGTGCAGGTTATCGGTGCTGTGCGTGCTGCGCGCTACGACACCCTCTACTACGACACCGTGGCGAGGGATATGTACCTCTGCCACCACAACCAGATGCTCTCGCGTCAGAAGATTCGTGCTCGTCACTACGAGGATGGCAACCAGACATTCCTCGAGGTTAAGAACAAGAGCAACCGTGGTCGCACCACCAAGCGCCGCATCACCATCCCGAGAGATCTCTTTGCAACTATACACACCTCCTCTGAGGCTTGTGACTTCTTGGGTAAGGAGAGCCGCTACGATATATCGACGCTCTCTGCGGCACTATCAACACGTTTTGTGCGCATCACTATTGTCAACCCACGCCTTACTGAGCGTGTTACCATCGACCTCAGCCTTCGCTACGAGGATGTTCGCTCGGGATGCTCTGCCGAGGTGGAGGGTATGGCTATTGTGGAGGTTAAGCAGGATGGCAACACCGCGTCGGAGATAAAGAGCATACTCCGTGATATGCGTGTTATGCCCTTCAGGGTGAGTAAGTATTGCCTCGGCACGGCACTCACGGTTGAGGGTATCAAGCGCAATAGACTACAACAAAAACTGCGCGATATTGAGAAACGCCTCGGCTATGGCAGGGTGCATATCTATCGCGCGTAATGAGATAGTAGACTGAAATATAATAACTTAAAAGTAGTAAAACGTATGATTGGTTTTGATAATCCTATGATGGATCCTGATATTTTCGATGCCGAGATAGCAGCACTTACGGGTGCTGGTGGCGAGGTTGGTGCTACGTTCTTGGGCATAGCACTTTGCGACTCGGTGTCGGTGCAGCAGTTGTGCTTGCAGTTTGTCGTTAACCTTCTGGTTACGATGGCTATAGTGTGGGGCTTCTACTATCCCAAGAGTCACCGCAAGGACTTCTCGGTCACCTTTATGCTATTCTCTACGGCGGTCTTTATGCTGCTCTTCTTTATGAAGAGTGTGGGCATCGACGTGAGCATAGGCCTCGGTCTCTTTATGATTTTCGGTATTATGCGCTACCGCACCGAGATGGTGCCTATCCGCGAGATGACCTACCTCTTTTTGTCTATCGCCGTGGCTGTCATCAACGGTAGTAACCTTATGGTGTCGTATGCCGAGTTGGCTCTTGCCAATGTGTTGATTATCGTGGTGTTGGCAGTGCTGGAGTATGGCGTTATGCGTCGTCCTGAGGCATCACGTTTGGTCTGCTACGAGCGCATAGAGTTGATACGCCCCGAGCACCGTGCAGCACTCATCGCCGACCTCGAGGAGCGCCTCGGACATAAGGTATTGCGTGTGGATATCGGCAATGTAGACTTCTTGCGCGATGTGGCATATATCAAGGTCTACTACACACCTCGAAAGGGCGAGGTACCTATGACCGACAGCACGATGAAGATTAACGAGAAGAATGCCTTTAACGCTTAACGTACGACTTTAGAATATGAGAAGATTAATATTGACATTTGTGGCGTTGTGCTTCGGCGCAACACTTTGGGCTCAGGATATTCCGCAACCTACCGACGTTAATACCAACGACTTCAGAGCGCGTGTTGAGGGCGCTTTTGAGTGGGAGGTTGCCAAAAACCTATCTGTGGAGGCGGGTGTGCAACTGCGCCTCAAGGATGACTTTGCCACTGTCGACCGCACACAAACCTCTGTGGGTGTCAACTACGAGGTGTGTAAGCACTTCGACATTGGCGCAGACTATGTGCTTATAAATCGCTACGATAAGGCTCAGTCGGCGTGGGAGAAGCCTCGCCATCGTGCCAACCTCAACCTCGAGGGTAGTGTGAAGGTGGGACGTGTGGAACTCTCGCTCAGGGAGCGTCTGCAGACCACATTCCGCACAGACTCTGTCAACCGCTACGAGAAGATGAATCCCGAGATGATACTACGCTCACGCCTTATGGCCGAGTATAAAATTCGCCATTCGCGCTGGAGTCCCTACCTGATGTTTGAGTTGCACAACACGCTCAACGCTCCAAAGGTCGTTGCAAACTACAAGCGTGATGAGTATGGTGTGGATAACTACATAACACGCTATCGTGCGGGTGTGGGTGCTAAGTGGCGCATCACGCGCAACCATCGTCTCGATTTCTACTACTACTTCGACTACGACCGCACCTTTAATATCGATTATAAGGCGAATGCCGGAACGCTGAAGGGCTATGTGCGTGAGAATGAGATGCGCCATATCTTCGGCATCAGTTATAAGTTTAAGTTGTAGCGATGCGCATTATATCTATTGTCGTTGCCCTGTTGCTGGGTGTGGGTGTGGCTGTTGCCCGTGAGCCGTTGTATGTTGTCAACGGCAGGGTGGTTGCCTCCATCGAGGATATCCCTCACGAAGATATAGAGCGCATAGATGTGCTGCCGGCAAACGAGGATACCATCGCCGAGTGGGGTAGCGAAGCCTCGGAGGGTGTCATCATCGTGACACTGCGCTACGACACTGCAGCGACATTTGTTGCTGAGGGCTACGATAACTTCACCGACTACCTCGCCCATACGGTGCGCTGGAGCGATATGCACCCTGCGGAGCGTGTGTCGCTGAGGGTGAAGGTCGATGTGGAGGGTCGTGCTACGGTTACGGAGGTACTCGATGCCACCTCACGACAGTTTCTAAGGTGCGTGGAGCGTGCTATTGCCAAAGCGCCACTGTGGAGCCCTGCGATGCGTGATGGCGAGGCTGTGGAGAGCCTCCATCTTGTAAACCTTAAACTCCCAATAAACAAGGCGTTGGCCATAGAGCCCGCCGTGATATTACGATAAGAGTATGAGTGAGCAACTACATATAACAACCACACCACAGAAGAGTCTTACGCTCTACGACTTGCAGCGTATGGTGCGTGCTACGTTGGAGGCGCGCTTTGCCGAGCCTCTGTGGGTTAGTGCCGAGATTTCGGAACTAAAGGTCAACCGCTCGGGACACTGCTACCTCAATCTTGTGGAGAAGGGCGCTAACGATGGCGCACCGCGTGCCGAGGCGCGTGCTGTGATATGGCGCTCGGCATATGGCGTTATGTCTCAGAAGTTTGTGGACGCCACAGGCTCTTCGCTTGCCGCAGGACTGCGTGTGCTTGTGAGGGTTGCGGTCTCGTACCACGAGGTGTATGGCTTCTCGTTGCAGATTGTCGACATAGACCCCAACTACACTCTCGGTGAGGTGGAGCGTCGTCGTCGCGAGACCATAGCGCGCCTCGAGGCCGATGGTGTGTGGGATATGAACCACGAACTGAGCCTTGCACGTCCCACACTGCGCATAGCCGTGGTGTCGAGTGCTACGGCTGCGGGCTATCGTGACTTTATAGAGGAGATTCGTCGCACGGCTTATCGTTTCGAGATTACGCTCTTTGAGAGTCTTATGCAGGGCGATAGTGCCGAGATGAGTGTTGTGGATGCCCTTATGAGCATCGCCCAGAACGAGGAGGAGTATGATGCCGTGGCTATAATCCGTGGTGGTGGCTCTACAAGCGACCTCAGCCTCTTCGACTCCTACCACATTGCCTCTCACGTTGCGCAGTTCCCGTTGCCTGTCATCACAGGCATAGGCCACGACAAGGATGTGTCGGTTACGGATATGGTGGCGCACACTATGTGTAAGACCCCTACGGCAGTGGCAACATTCCTCGCCGAGGGTGTAGACCGCGAGATGAACTACCTGGCGAGTGTCTCTACCGAGATTTTCGCTCTTGTAAACTCCTGCCTCCACAATGCCGACCTTCGCACCCACCACTATCTTGCGGAGTTGCGACGTCTCACGGCAGAGCGCTTGCAGAGCGAGCACTACCGCACCACAACGCTCTTCAACACCATATGCTCCCACGCCCAGCAGCGTGTTGCGAGCGAGGAGCAGCGTCTTCAGGAGGTGCTGCGTATGGTGGAGTCCTACTCTGTGGATAACATTCTGAAACTCGGCTTTGCGGTGTTGCGCAGTGGCGAGGGTGTTGTGACCTCGGCAAGTGGTATAGAGGTTGGTCAGAGTATAGATATATGCCTGAGGGATGGAGTCCTCGAGGCGGAGATTAAGAACATACAACATAATTAATATATGGAACAGAAGAAGATTACCTATAGCGAGGCTACGGCAGAGTTGGAGAGCATCTTGCAGCGATTGCGTAGTGGCGAACTTGGTGTTGACGAACTCACAGCGGCAACCACGCGTGCCAAGGCTCTCATAGAGATTTGCCGTCAGCAACTAACCGTTACAAAGCAGGAACTCGACACCATCATCGACAACACAACGCTGTAGTATGAAGAGTATCATACGCTGGGTGCTCAACCACATACCTCGTGGCGTACTGCAACGTGTTGCGGGGTGGATAATCCCCATTGTGGGCATCCTCTATGTGGGGCGTGGTCGTCGTTGCCCGATATGTGGGTCGCAGAGGCGTAGGTTTATGCCCTATGGCTATGTCCGCTCGCGTGAGGATGCGCTATGTCCACGATGTCTGTCGCTGGAGCGTCACCGTATGATATGGCTGTGGATTAGCCGCAACACCACACTCGAGGAGCGCCGCCCACGACTCCTGCACATAGCCCCCGAGGTGTCGCTGATGCGTGAGTTTCGCAGGGTATATAGCGGTACTGAGCAATATACAACTGCCGACCTCGAGTCGCCACTTGCCGATATGCACTTCGACATTCAGCAGATACCTCTCGACGCCGAGAGTGTGGATGTGGTCATCTGCAACCATATCCTTGAGCACGTCGAGGATGACCGCAAGGCTATGCGCGAGATATACCGTGTTTTGAACCACGGAGGCTGGGCTGTGATGCTTGTGCCTGAGGATAGGAGTCGTGCCACAACCTTCGAGGATGACACCATCACCGACCCTCAGCAGCGCACAGCGCTCTTTGGGCAGTATGACCACCGTAGGGTATATGGCCGTGACTACGACGCAAGGCTCTGCGAGGCGGGATTCCGTGTGGAGCGTCACTCTCCGCGTGAGATGTTTGGCGATGAGGAGTGTAGCACCTATAGTCTCGGTAGCGATGATTTGGTGGTAGTATACAAAGATTAGAGATTATGGAGACAATAGAGAGATATAACGACTTTAGGGCTTTTATAGCCTCGCAGTTCTCGGAGAAGACACAGCATATGGTAGATGCTGCGCTATGCTTCGCCGAGCGTGAACTTCGTGGCAGAAGTCGCTACGATGCGAGCCCGATGCTCGACCACGGTGTCGCTGTGGCGCGTATCGTAGCCTCGGAGGTGGGACTTGGCCGTAACTCTACCATCGCCGCCATTGTCCACGACGTGGTGCGCATCGCGGTACAGAGCCACGACCCTCGTCTCGAGGAGTTGTCGGCACACATACGCACGGAGTTTGGCGAGGAGGTGTTAGGCATAGCGTTATCGTTGTGCAAGATTTCGGACATTAGACTCAAGAGGTCCAAGGAGCAGGCTTCGGACTTCCGCGATATGATTGTGTCATACTCCGAAGACCCTCGTGTGATACTTGTCAAGTTGGCAGATAGGTTGGAGGTTATGCGCTCACTGGCGATGTTCCCCGAGAAGAAGCGCCTCTCGAAGAGTTGGGAGAGCCTGAACCTCTATGCCGAGATAGCGCATAAGTTGGGTCTCTATGCTATGAAGAGCGAGATGGAGGACTTGTCGCTAAAGTGCATTGAGCCAGAGGCTTATAACCATATCGTGGAGTCGTTGAAGGATAGCGAGAAGGAGCGCCTGGCATTTATCGAGGAGTTCCTCGCCCCTGTGCGCCGATTGTTGGATGAGGATGGCATCAAGTACCACATCAAGAGCCGTACCAAGTCTGTGTTCTCCATCTACCAGAAGATGAAGAAGCAGCAAGTGCCCTTCAGTGGTGTCTACGATATCTTTGCCTTGCGCATTATTATAGATTCACCTTTGGAGAGCGAGAAGCGCCTCTGCTGGACAGCATACTCCCACGTCACATCGCTCTACACGCCCAACCCTAAGCGTATGCGCGACTGGATATCTATCCCCAAGAGCAACGGCTATGAGAGTCTCCACACCACGGTGGTGACCGAAAGCGGTCGCTGGGTGGAGGTGCAGATACGCACCGAGCGTATGGATGAGGTTGCCGAGCGCGGTATCGCGGCGCACTGGCGATATAAGGGTGTCAAGCAGGGCGGTATGGGTGCTGAGGAGTGGCTCGGCAGACTTCGTGAGTTACTCGAGGACACCACCTCCGAGACCATAGCGCACCGCTTCGAGGCTAAGCCTTCGGAGGGTGAGATTTTCGTGTTTACACCTACGGGCGATATCCGCAAACTCCCCGAGGGTGCTACGGTGCTGGACTTCGCCTTCGACATCCACACCTCGTTGGGTGCTATATGCACAGGCGGTAAGGTCAGCGGTCGTGTGGTACCTATCAAAGAGCCACTTCGCAATGGCGATGTGTGCGAGATTATAACCCGTAAGGACCAGACGCCAAAGGCCGACTGGCTCAACATCTGCGTCACGCAGAGGGCTAAGAACAAGATTCGTGCGTTTCTGCGCGAGGAGCGGGCCAAACACGCGCGCCTGGGACGTGAGGAGTTGGAGCGCAAACTCAAGAATTGGAAACTCGACATAGCCATCGACGAGGCTGTGGCGTACCTCTGCAAGCACTTCAAGATACGCCGTGGTAATGAGTTGTATGTTGCCATCGCCGACCAGAAGGTCGAGATTGGTCACGTCAAGGAGATTCTGCAACATTGGCTCTCGGGAAAGGCCGAGGAGGAGCGTCGCAATGCTGCTGCCGAGGTCGAGGAGCGTAAGTTGCGCCTCAGGGAGGAGCGTGATACCACACCTCAGCAGTCGCAGGATGCACTCATCATAGATGACAAAATCAGCAACATAGAGTATAAACTCGGTCGTTGCTGCAACCCTATAAAGGGCGATGATATCTTCGGTTTCATAACCATCAACACAGGTATCACCATCCACCGTTCCGACTGTCCTAATGCCCGTCGTATGCGCGAGCGTTACCCTTATCGTGTTATCGAGGCACGCTGGAGGGGCGATGCACAGGGCGCTTTCCGCATCACCGTAGCCATCTCGGCTGCCGATGTGCCAGGCTTGGCGACCACGATTATGGATGTTGTGGGCAAGGAGTTGAAACTCGCGGTGCGTGGCATAAACTACACCCCTAAGGGCGATGGTATGGCATCGGCACAGATAACCATCGAGGTGCCTAATGCCGCAGTTGTCGACACATTGTTGCACTCGTTGCGTCGCATAAAGGGTGTGCGTAATGCCTTCAGGATTAACTAATTATCAAGATTAACAAACCAAACTATATACACTATGGATTTCGAAAACATACAGTGTCCCTGGGGTGACCATCTCAAGACCTGTGCCATCACGGTCTGCGACCTTGATGGTGTTATCCTCTACCAGAATCACCGCTCCTATGAGGTTAATGGCGATATGCGTGGTCGCTCTATGATGCCTTGCCACTCGGCACGCTCGCGAGAGATTATCAACCGTCTTATTACAAATGGCGAGGTTAATGCCTACACCATCTCTAAGGGCGAGTTGCGAAAACTTATATACCAGGCACCTTGGTACGAGAAGGGTGAGGTGTGTGGTCTCGTGGAGTTCTCGTTGGAGATTCCCGAGGAGATGCCACACTATGTAAGAGGCTAAGAGTTATGAAGATAGCAATTATCGGAGCAGGAAATATGGGTGGCGCTGTGGTACGAGGTCTGGCCGAGGGTCGTAGTGTCGCAGCATCCGACATCTATGTCTCAAACCCCTCGACCGCTAAACTCGATGCCCTTAAGCGCGACTATCCCACTATGCACACCACTACGGATAACCGTGCCGTTGTTGCGGATGCCGATGTGGTAATCCTCGCCGTAAAGCCCTGGAAGGTGGAGGCGGTGTTGGAGGAGATTAAGCCTGTGCTGGACTACGAGCGCCAGGCTGTGGCCTCTATGGTCGGAGGTCTGGGTTTCGCACAACTCGACGAGTGGCTCGATAAGGGCGATGGTCTGCTCCCGGCAACATACCTCCTTATCCCCAATACGGCTATTGCCACGCTCAGCAGTATGACATTCCTTGCGGTGCGACGTACAAGTGCAGCTATGGATGACGCTATGGTTGCTATTTTCAGCGAGTTAGGCGAGGTTATGGTCGTTGAGGAGAGTCAGATTGGTGCTGCCACGTCGCTGGCATCTTGTGGCATCGCCTATGCCCTGCGCTATATCCGTGCGGCTATGGAGGGTGGTGTGGAACTCGGCATCCGTGCCGATGATGCCAAGCATATCGTGATGCAGACGCTGCGTGGCGCTGTGGATGTCCTTGCGGCAAACGGCACTCACCCCGAGGCAGAGATAGACCGTGTCACAACACCTGGTGGCTTGACCATTAAGGGTTTGAATGCTATGGAGGCTGCTGGCTTCACACATAGTGTCATCGAGGGTCTCCGCGCCTCGACACCAAAGCAGAAAAAATAGAAGCCGTTATTAAGGAGATTAGGAAATCTAGTGAGTTTAAGATTTAATCCTAATCCCTATAACTCCCCGTCTCTCCCCATAACTCCCCATCATATGGAGCGAAAAAAAGGATTGCCGAATAATTCGGCAATCCTTTTTTTTGGTCTCTACTCCTCCGCAGCGCCTTGCTCCTCACGCTTAGCACGCGCCTCCTTACGAATCTTCAATGGTGTCTTCTTCAGATACTTACGGCAGAAGAGTGCGAAGTGGCCGTGGTTGGTGAAACTATACATCTTGATGATGCTCTTCAATGGCACATCGGTCTCGGTGAGCAGGCGCTCAATCTCCTGAATACGCTGCTTCTGCATCCAACTATATGGCGTGTCGTGGAACTCCTGCTTAAACATATTGTTGAAATGTTGGATGCTGAAACCACAAATATCTGCCAACTCCTCCACAGTCTTTACGCGTGGGGCGTTGTTACGCACCAACGACACAAACGACTGGTTGCGGTCGAAGAGGTTGTAGAATGTACGCAACTGCACCTGTGGTGTGTAGAAGAACTTGAAAATGATGAACATCTCCTGAATCTTTGCACGGTGTAGGTGGTTGCAGTGCATATCGTTAGCCAGATAGAGTTTCATAGCCTGCAGCAAGCACATCATAGGCTCGTTCATAGCCACCTGTGTAAACTTGTAGTTTATCTTCTTGATCTTACCAACGATGCTGTTGAATGGTATGATGTCACAAGCGGCGCCCGCAGCGATGAAGTGTGCTTTGATAATCTCCACATCCGAGAGTGCGGTGATTTCGTAGTGGTATGCGCGGAAACAAAATACGAAGTGTCCCTCGCGAACGGTGTAGTCGCGGCGCTCCTCCGAAGTGATCTCAAAGTTTCCCGCCGTAAGGAACAGGATGCTGTTGAAATCACCACGATCCACAACCATCTTTTCACCCTCCTTGAGGTTGATAATCGAGAATCCCGCTTCAGGCTCTAAGATGTAGGAATGGCACGTGGCCGGGCAGTGATTTGACATATTTATAAAGTTAATTTAAAGTTATTCTTACTATTTTTAACCATACAAATATACACACAATTCTTGAAACTGCAATAGCCAACGCCAAAAATATTAAAAAAATATGCAAATACTATAAGTTTAGGGTCTTTTAACGCGCTAAAAAGACCTGAAAATAACTATTATTAACTATTTGCTTGTGGTAAAATGATACCCTGCGCAGCGCAATATCACACCCACTATGGCTCGAAGTTACACCTAAGTGCCACAGGCTGTGGGGTCTTGGCCTTTATGCGTCCTATCATCACGTCGAGGTATGTCTGAATATCGTCTCTCAGGCGCTTGTACAGCGGACAGGCGGTGTAGTTCTCGTTGTCGAGCAGCACATCGTGGATGGAGCGTAGCGTGTTGGTGTAGTTCTGCAACTCGTTCTTGAGTGCCGTGCCCTCAACCTTTGAGTTTGTAATCTTGGCTACGGATAGTTGTCGCAACTTGTCGCATACGGCCTTCAGCAGTGGCATCACCACATTGTCCATCAGCGTGTGACCGTGCATATAGAGGTAGCAGTTATCCTCCTCAACGCCCTTACTCTTAAGGCGTTCGCCCATTGCCTCCACCTCCGCCACCATCTCGGGATTCTCTCGCTCCAGTGCCTCACGGCGATGCTCCACATTGCGCTCCAGCCACGCCAGCGTATTCTCACCATTGCGGCGAATGTCTACATATCCAAACCTCACGGCAGCCCTAAACTCCGCCAACGTAAATACACTCTCGTGCGACAATTGCGCCGAGTGCACATACCACAAAAAGAGCGGATATATAGCCCTTGAGTATGCCGCCATAAAGCGCTCGAAGTCGAAGATGCGGGTGTCGTTCTTCGTAGCCTTAACACACACGTTCCTCAGCGATGGCGCATAGCATAGGTAGTTCTCGGTGGCATAGGTGTAGGTGTGAAACATATTCTCCGCCTCCAATATCGCCCGTGACTGCTCCGTAGCACCGTCAAAGAGGTAGTCGAAGTCGGAGTCTACGCATAGCAACACATCCTCTGCCGAGGTGTTGCCAATCATACCCATCAATACCTTCTTTCCTTTGGGTAAATCCTCGCGGTTGGGTACCGATATCTCGAAGCGTAGATAGGGGTTACGGAAGTGGTCGAAGATGCCACGCCAGAACGCAACATCCTCATACCCCTCGACATATACTCTCACCAGATGTCTATCATCCTCGGGCGGTAGCACATCGGGCAGTTGCTGAGGGTTGTATGCCGCAAGATCACCACGGCGGCGGAATCGTTTCTTAGGTTTCATATCGTAAAGTTACAAAAATTTTCATAACTTTGTGGAAATTATACCGAAAAATATAGAATTATGGCTAACGATTGGAAGGAGCGTCTTGGTGTTGTCTTCTCCACCAACCCCGACTTTAACTATACCACCTCGGAGGATGCCGAGGCTGAAACCCTCGCCCCCGAGCGTCAGAATCTCAAGATATGGCTCGACAGACTCAAGGGAGGCCGTGTTGCTACCATTGTGCGTGGCTTCGTAGGCTCGAGTACCGACCTCGAGGCGCTGGGCAAAGACCTTAAGAAGAGTTGTGGTGTGGGTGGTAGCGCCAAGGATGGCGAGATTATCATCCAGGGTGACCACCGCGACCGTGTATTGGAGTTGCTCACTCGCGCAGGATATAAGTGTAAGAAGGCTGGCGGCTAAACCATAACACATTATGAACGTAGAACTTATCGTCGTCGGCAAAACCGATATGAAGGAGGTAGAGACCCTTGTGGCTATGTATACCAAGCGCATAAACCACTATGTGCGTTTTGCCATCACCACCCTCGCCGACATCCGCAATACCCGCAAACTCTCGGAGTCGGAGCAGAAACGCCTCGAGGGCGAGGCTATCCTGCGTCTTATCAGCGACTCCGACCACCTCACGCTCCTCGACGAGCACGGCGCGGAGTACCGCTCCATAGAGTTCGCCGAGGTCTTGCAACGTCGTATGTCGTCGGGTGTCAAGCGCCTGGTCTTTGTTATCGGTGGCCCTTATGGCTTCTCGGATGCTGTCTACCAGCGCGCCAATAGCAAGATTTCGCTGTCGAAGATGACCTTTTCGCACCAGATAGTGCGAGCAATCTTCACCGAGCAACTCTACCGAGCCTTCACCATCCTTAAGAACGAACCCTACCACCACGAGTAGGTAATGTGAATTAGTAACAGTTTAATAATCAAAGCAATGAAAAGAGTATTGGTTGTTGTGGATGTGCAGAATGATTTTGTGGATGGCACGTTGGGAAGTGCTGAGGCCCAGGCTGCTATCGCAAATATCTGCCAGAAGATTACGAACTTCGAGGGAGGTCTTATCGCCGTTACTCAGGATACCCACTCCGAGGATTATCTTGCTACGAAGGAGGGTAGGGCGCTACCTGTGGTGCACTGCGTGGAGGGTAGCGATGGCTGGCGCATAAACGCCGCTGTGGCGGAGACTCTCGGTGCTCGCAACGATGTGGAGGTTGCCTATATCCATAAACCCACCTTTGGCAGCGAGGAGTTGTTGCAGAGGGTTGCCGACTATGCTCAGGGTGAGGAGTTTACCATAGAGTTTGTTGGCTTCTGCACCGACATCTGCGTGTTGTCGAACGCCATTATGTGCAAGGCACGTTTTTACGACCGCGCGACAATCGCTGTTGATGCATCCTGCTGTGCAGGAGTTACACCCGAGAAGCATCGTGCGGCGTTGGATGTTATGTCTTCCTGCCAAATCGAAATCTTATAACTCGTTATATCTAAGGCTTAGAGTCTGCCTACTCGTTGGGCAGACTCTTTTTTTATCCCCACATTTTGGGGGATAGTAGTACGCAATTCCCCTAAATTCGGCGATTGTGTAATTTGCTGTGGTGCTGTACTTTTGTCATCGTAAAACTATGCGAAAAATTATGATGACACGACTACTAAAACAACCGCTATACCTTATATATATTATATGCGCGATGCTCGTTACTCAGCCCGTTAGCGCCACCGAGCCACCACGCACCGCGCTCATCGAGGGTGTTGTCACCGACCACGAGGGTAATCCTCTTCCCTACACTACGATATACGTCAGTGGCACTACCAACGGCACTACCGCTGATTCGGAGGGTCGCTATCGCCTCACTGTGGAGCAGGGCGAGCGTGATATCGTGGTGCAGATGTTGGGTTATGCCACCGAGCAGAAGAGTATCTCTGTGGCGGAGGGTCGTAACACGTTGGATGTAGCACTTCGCACCGAGGCTACGGGCATCGAGCAGGTTGTGGTCTCGGCATCGGGTGTGGGACATCTGCGTCGCTCGGCATTTAACGCCGTGGCTGTCGACACCAAGTCGTTGCAGAATACCACGCAGAGCATCTCCGATGCTATGTCACGCGCTCCGGGTATCCGTCTCCGTGAGTCGGGTGGCGTGGGCTCCGATATGTCGCTCTCGGTAGATGGCTTCTCGGGTAAGCACGTCAAAATTTTCATCGACGGCGTACCTCAGGAGGGTGTTGGCGGTGCATTCTCGCTGAATAACATCCCTGCGGGCTATGCCGAGCGCATCGAGGTATACCGTGGCGTAGTCCCCGTAGGCTTTGGTGCTGATGCTTTGGGTGGTGTTGTCAACATCGTGACCAATAAGTCGCGCCGTAGTTGGTATGCCGATGCCTCATACTCCTTTGGCTCGTTCAACACCCACCGCTCTACGCTCAACGCAGGGCAGACCCTCGACAATGGCTTTATGTGGGAGGTATATGCCTTCCAGAACTACTCCGACAATAACTATCGTGTCGATGTTCCCATCGAGGACTTTGCAACAGGACGTATCGACAGGTCGAAGTTGGTGAGTGCGGAGCGTTTCCACGACACCTACCACAATGAGAGTGTCGTTGCCAAGGTTGGCGTTGTCGGCAAGCGCTGGGCAGACCGTCTGGTCTTTGCTGTGAACTACTCACATATGTACAAGGAGATACAAAATGGTGTGCGTCAGGAGATTGTCTATGGCGATAAGCACCGCCGTGGCTACTCACTGATGCCCTCTGTGGAGTATCAGAAGCGTAACCTCTTCACCGAGGGCTTGGACCTCACTCTCACTGCTAACTACAACCGTAATATTACGACAAACATCGACACTGCGCAGTACAAGTATAACTGGCTTGGTGTGACTCATCGCCTGAACTCTCCTGGCGAGCAGTCATACCAGCACTCGCGTTCCAATAATGACAATTGGAATGCCACCGCCACGCTCAACTATCGCATTGCCCGTGGTCATAGCATCACGCTCAACCACGTCTTCAATGCCTTCACACGCCACAACACCTCATTGCTTGCCAATAGTCCCGAGGAGGATGCCATCGACAAGCATACCATCAAGAATATCACAGGCTTGCAGTATCGCCTCTCGCCATCCAAGCGATGGAACGCCTCGCTCTTTGCGAAATACTACGCCTTGGATGTAGCAGGTCCTATCGCTACGAATGCCAACGCCAGCGACTTTGTGCGCACCACACGCCGCGAGGATGCCCTCGGCTATGGCATCGCCGGCACATACTTCATCACCTCGGCACTTCAGGCTAAGGTGTCGTATGAGCGTGCCTACCGTCTGCCAACTATCGAGGAGATGTTTGGCGATGAGGATCTCGAGATGGGAGACATCGGCTTACGCCCCGAGAGCAGCGATAATATCAACCTCAATATCTCCTACAGCGACACCTATGGCGCTGATAACCTACACGCCTTGTACCTCGACGGAGGCTTCGTATGGCGCGACACCCGCGACTACATTCAGCGTAACATTGTCGATATCAGTGGTGGCAAGAGTGCTGCCTCATACATCAACTATGGACGTGTCCGCACGTGGGGAGTGACCCTCTCTGCACGCTACTCCTTTGGCGAGTGGTTGTCGGTTGGTGGCAACGTATCCTATATGGATGTGCGTGACAATATGCCTATTGCCATCGGCACTACCTCTATGCCCAACCTTGGCTATGGTGACCGTATGCCCAATATCCCATACCTCTTCGCCGATGGTGATGTAACGCTTACGTGGCGCGATGCCTTCTTCAAGGGTAATAGCCTCGCTGTGCGCTACGACAACCAGTATCTTCACAACTTCTACTACTACTCTTCGCGTATAGGTACTAACAAGGACGATTATATGGTGCCTACGCAACTATCGCACAACATCTCAGTAAGTTATGCTATCCAGGGTGGTAAGTACAACATATCCGTAGAGTGTCGCAATATCACCAACGAGGCTCTCTACGACAACTTCAGCCTTCAAAAGGCGAGCCGAGCCTTCTACGCCAAGTTGCGTGTGGCATTTGGTGGTCGTTAATGTGTTATTAATTAAAAACGTGATTATATGAAAACAAAAGTTCTATCAAAGATGATTATCGCTGCCATTGCCCTCTTGGCAACTATGGCGTGCGAGGTTAACAATCCACACCAGAAACCATCTCCTGACAACGGCTCAGAGCGCCCCTATGTCATTGCCTCTGAGGGTACATTCTCCAATACTACGACAAACGCACTCCTCAGCGCATCGTCGCTCGATGGCGGTGTTATAGGTATGGAGCAGGGTTTGGTCAACGATGGTGCTTCGTACTGGGTATTTTGGGGCGATAAGTATCTCTATGGTCTCACCTACAACCAGGGTAATGCTGGCACTACACGCTCCTATGTTATGAATGCCGACTACACTCTCTCGCCACGCTCTGCGGAGTATGCCGTGCGCCGCTTCACCACGGTGGGTGTCTATGGCAACTATGTTATGACCACCTCTACGGGCGATGGCCCTCAGGAGATGGCCGACGAGAATGGCTATTTGCCAAAGGCTATCCTTATCTCGTTGCTCAATGTCGAGGATGAGACCTACACCACCAACAACACCCTCGAGGAGCAGTACCTCTCGGAGAACTTCCTCGGCAATGGCGAGTTTGTAACCTTTGCGGGTCTCGAGCAGGTAGGCTCAAAACTCTACACCGCTGCTGTGGCTATGGGCTTGAGCCAGTATGGTGTTAAGAGTGGCGATGGTAAGTGGATTCGCGATGGCTACGAGGATTTGGTCAAGACCGAGGCCGGTGGCTCGGGTAGTGGCTCATATAAGGAGGGCGAGTTGCAGTGGACGCAGTATCCCGATGAGTGCTGGGTTGCCATCTTCGACGATGAGACCCTCTCGGGTAAGCGCCTCCTGCGCACCGACAAGATTAGTTATGCCGCAGGTCGCAACAAATCACAATACTATCAGATGGTGTGGGCAACGGATGGTGGCGATATCTATGTCTTCTCTCCATCCTATGCCAAAACTATGAGCGACGAGCGTCAGCGTACCTCGCTCCCTGCGGGTGTTGTGCGCATCAAGGCTGGTGCTGAGGACTTCGACGCAGGCTACTATGTAAACCTCGAGCAACTCACCGATGGTCTGTCGTTCCAGCGCACCTGGTATATCGGTGGTGATAAGTTCCTGATGCTTATGTACGATAGCGTGTTGGAGCCTGGCAAGACTATGGTTGCCAATCGCCTTGCAATCTTCGACGCAGCAACCTCGGAGTTTAAGTATGTCGAGGGTTTGCCCTCTGCGGAGCATATCTCGGGCTTCGGCAACGAGCCATATGTCGAGGATGGTAAGGCATATGTAACCCTTAGCCTCACCAACGATTATCCTTCGGTTTATGTCATCGACACCCACACCGCCGCAGCCACCAAGGGTCTCACTGTCCAGGCTACGACACTTCGCGCCGTAGGTCGCCTCTCACCTCTCAACTAACCGCTGAGTATGAAGAAGTTTATCAAGAATATACACCTTTGGCTCTCATTGCCCTTTGGTGTTGTCATCACCATCATCTGCTTCTCGGGCGCTATGCTCATCTTCGAGAAGGAGGTCACCGAGTCTCTGCAACGCCGCTACTACTTCGTTGAGCGTGTCACCGACTCCAAGATTACCTTTGCCGAGGCTATCGCTGCCGTAGAGCCTATGCTTACGGAGGATCAGCATATCACAGGCGTGGTCATCTCTCCCGATGCCGAGCGCACCTGGAAGGTAACGCTCTCTGCGCCCAAGCACGCTGCGATGTATGTAGACCAGTATAGCGGCGAGGTACTTGGTCGTCCCGAGCGCCTCAAGTTTTTCGCTACGATGTTCCGCCTCCACCGCTGGCTTATGGACTCTCGCCCCGAGGATAAGGGGGCTATCTATTGGGGTAAGATGATTGTCGGTGTCAGCACCATAGTCTGTGCCGTGCTGCTCATCACGGGCATCGTGTTGTGGATTCCCCGTAGCGTTGCTATGTGGAAAAACCGCTCCAAGATAGCGCTACGCCGTGGCTGGCGACGCTTCCTCTACGACCTGCACGTCACAGGTGGCATCTATGCCGCACTCCTCGTGCTCGCTATGGCCCTCACAGGTCTTACCTGGTCATTCGAGTGGTATCGCAATGGTGTATACCGCCTCTTTGGTGTCGACACTTCAGCCTCTTCGCCCAAGCCTCAGCGCGCCACCTCCGACGCATCCTCACCCTACGCAGTGTGGGAGGATCTATACGCGGATGTCGCAGCACGCTACGAGCATCACGGTGATGTAACCCTTGCTGTGGGTAGCGCATCTGTTAAGTTGACAGGCATTGGTAACCCTCGCGCCCAGGATAGATATACCTTCGATAGTGCCACAGGTGAGATAATTTCTGTCGTGGAGTATGCCGACTCACCACGCCGTCAGAAGATAGGTGGCTGGCTCTATGCTCTCCACGTTGGTAATTGGGGTGGACTCTTCACCCGCGTGTTGTGGTTTTTGGCTGCTATGCTCGGCGCTACGCTGCCTATCACAGGTTACTACCTATGGTTTAAGCGAGTCTTTGCCAAGCGCTGCGACAATAAGTGTGAGAAGTGCCTCAAATAATAAAATGAAGAGTGACTGCTGATGCGGTCACTCTTTTGTTTAATATCTTATTTCTGCGTTGTTTCGCTTCAGAAACTCCGCCCATTGTGTCTCGCGGTTAAATAACGTCTGCTCATATCCAGCAGCCTCATATCCTCGTTCTGTCCATTTCTCTGCGTTTGTCAGTGTCACACCATAGTAAACCTCGCTAACCTCTGCCGGCAGATTCCTTATGCAGTGCTTCACCCTCGCCTCCTCGGCTCGCCTCTCTATCGCCTCGGCATACTCCGCTAACGCCTCACACCCCTTCGCGGCACATCGTGCGATGTCCACAATGTCATACGTATATGCCCTGCGCTCCTCCTCTTCGGGTATCAGCGCCTCCTGACTTAGGTAGTACGCCTTTGCAATACTCTCTTCAAGCGTTGTGATGACATCCTTATCTTCGCTTTCGTAGACCTCTACCAGCGCCTTTGTGAAATCTGCTATAGCCTCGTTCAGTGCTGCAAAACTTTTGCACTCCGTAAGTATAAAGTCGAGAGTTTCACTCTTGGCTGCCTCATTCGACTTAATATCGCTATTTATGTCGTTGAGGTAGTGGCTCAAAGATTTCTCAAAATCCACATCACTCTTGATATCCTTCAACTCGTTCTTCAGGAATGCCAACTCCGACGATAGCATCACCGATATATGGCTCGACGCTAGTATGTAATCGGCATATTGCGACAATGGCGTTATGTACTCCATCGCGTTTGCCGAGCACGAAATCATCTGAATCATCCTGAAAGTAGTACAACCACGCTCTATGCCCTCGCATAACTCTTCTATGGTTGTGTATTGCCCGAGGTCGGTATCTCGCAATGTGCCACGAGTGCCATCCGCCGAGGGGCTCCAGCCATTGCCGTGTCCCGCAACCACAAGTATGTAGTGATCTGCTGGCGCAACCTCACGACTCCACTCTAAGAACTCTGCTATATGCTCAGGCTCCGACATCGCCCAGTTGTTATCACCAATCTTCTCAATCTCGGTCTCGCTCTTCCCCTGCGACACAAATCTTATTACCTCGCCCTCGCCATTGCTTAGTCCCGAGACATAACCCTTTGTCCACTTTATGCAACCTGTCATCCTCACATTTGTTGCTGCAATCTTCTCCGCACGCTCCACACTCTCCTCTATTGCTTCGTCGAGAGTCGCGCCACCCACAGCATAGTACATTATTGTGTATGTCGGTTTGTCATCATTGTTTGGAATGATGATTACTGTTGTTGGGCTGTCGCTGCACATCACCAGAAGCGTGCAACACAATAACAACACTGTTATGCGGTATATCGAGCGTATGAGAGTCATTCTATATGTGTGTCAAATCCAAGCAAAGGTACGAAAATATTCCGAAATGCCATATCTCAGCCCCAATTTGCCCTGTTTCCCCTTATATATATAAATATAGGTGTGGCGGGAGTTCTTAAAAAAATATAAGAAATAACTAAAAATATTTGTAAATATATTTGGAATGTAAGAAATAAGTAGTATCTTTGCGCCCGCAATGAGGGATAGAGGTTATCCTGGAGTTGCGGGGAGGTTCTTAGAAATATTTTTCGAAAAAAGTTTTCAAAATATTTGGAAGTTTCAAAAATATGCTTTATCTTTGCACCGCTTTTCCGCT
>JAFOCZ010000149.1 GCA_017380955.1 Alistipes sp. | reverse complement strand
CTCTTTGAGTTCCGCCGTGGACAACTTGACTACCGCCCTATACTCCTGAAGATATCCCCCGACCTCAGCAAAGAGGAGTTGGACACCGTCATAGATATCCTCATCGAGACACCTCTCGATGGCATAGAGGCTGTTGCAGGATCTATAGATATGGCACGCAAGAGCCCTGGCGCGGTGACAGGAGGTTTGCTTACGGAGCGCGCCATAGAGATAGTGCGATACATAGCCGAGAAGACCGACCATAACTACCCTATCATAGGCTCGGGAGGTATGATGGAGCCCGAGGATGTAAGGCGTATGATGGAGGCGGGAGCGTCGCTGGTGGCGCTCAATACCGGACTCCGCGAAAATGGCTTCAGGTTGCTGAATAAGAGCGCTAAGAAGATTGCCGAAACAACGAATAAAGAGACAAAGTGATGAATGCTACGATAATAACCATAGGCGACGAGATACTCATTGGTCAGATTGTCGACACCAATACCGCATCCATAGCCCGAAAACTAAATGCCATAGGCATCGCCATCAAGGAGAAGACATCCATAGGCGACAGCGCCGAGGAGATAAAGGGTTGTGTGGGGCGAGCAATGCAGCAGAGCAAGGTGGTGATAATGACAGGAGGTCTCGGCCCTACGAAGGATGACATCACCAAGACCACTCTTGCCGAGATGTTCGACACCACCCTCGAGTACAACGAGGCAGAGGGCGAGCATATCCGCACACTCCTTGCGCGTCGCAACATACCATTTACGCAGTTAAACCGCGCACAGGCTCTTGTGCCAAAGTGCTGCACGGTGTTGCACAATGCCCACGGCACAGCACCAGGAATGTGGTTTGACACCGCAGAGGGAGGTATAGTGATATCGCTGCCTGGCGTACCTTTTGAGATGGAGCACCTTATGGATGACATCGTGATACCACGCCTCAAGGAGCGCCTCACGCTGCGTAGCATTGTGCATAAGACCCTTATAACACGCGGCATCCCCGAGTCGTTGCTCGCCGAGCGTATCGAGAAGTGGGAGGATGAACTACCAGAGTATATGCATCTTGCCTACCTTCCTGCGCCCAACATCGTGCGTCTGCGCCTGTCGGCATACGACGTAGAGGCGGAGATGGCCGAGAGCGCCATAGAGGCAGAGTTTACGAAACTCCGCGAGATGATTGGCGAGAATATCGTAGGCTGGGAGGGCGCAACGATGGAGCAGCAAGTTCACGACATCCTGACACGCCGAGGCTTGACCCTCGCCACCGCCGAGAGTTGCACAGGAGGTACTATAGCCTCAAAGTTCACGGCTATGGCAGGTGCTTCGGCATACTTCCTCGCTGGCGTTGTGGCGTATGCCAATAGCGCAAAGAGCAATATCATAGGTGTGAACGCCGAAGATATAGCACGCGAGGGTGCAGTTAGCGAGTGCGTGGCACGCCAGATGGCCGAGGGTGTGCGTCGTGTCAGCGGCGCGGACTATGCCATCGCCACAACAGGCATCGCAGGACCTTCGGGAGGCAGCGAGGCAAAGCCTGTGGGTACGGTATGGATGGCCGTTGCGACACCCAACGGCACTATAGCGCGTATGCGCAACTGTGGCACCGACCGCTCGCAGATTATAAGCCGTGCCTCGGCATATGCCATAGAGATGCTCTACGATCATATTAAGAATATGTAACACAAACAAATAAATGCTATGATACGATCTATCTTAGACACCGACTTGTACAAGTTCACAACTTCGTACGCCTACTTCAAACTCTACCCCGAGGCTATCGGTACGTTTACCTTCAACGACCGCGCCAAGACCGAGTTTGACGAGGACTTTTTGGATGATTTGAAGGCAGAACTCAAGGCTCTGGAGCGCATCTCGCTCTCGGATGATGAGTTTCAGTATATGTGCAGCAACTGCAAGTACATCCCTCAGAACTACTTCGAGTGGCTGAAGGGTTTCCACTTCGAGGCCTCGAAGATTAACGTATGGCTCGACGAGGAGCACCACCTTCAGATTAACGTTACCGACTTTATGTATAAGGTGACGCTCTACGAGATTCCTATCCTTGCCACCGTATCGGAGTTGTTCCACTTGCGCAATAGTTACGATGCCGAGGCTATGATAGAGCGCCTCGAGCAGAAGGAGCAGATAGCACGCGACAATGGCATCATATTCTCGGACTTCGGCACACGCCGCCGCTTCTCCTACGACGTGCAGCGTATGGTCGTGAAGCACCTCAAGAACAACCCTTGCGGCTGCGCGGGAACATCGAACTGCCACCTGGCTATGGAGTTGGATATGAAGATGATAGGCACATACCCTCACGAGTTGCCAATGTTTATCGCTGCGGTGAATGGTGGTCCTCGTAATGCCAACTACCTCACTATGGAGGATTGGGTGAAGGTATACGACGGCTACCTCGGCACAGCGCTCACCGACAGTTTCGGCTCGGAGGTATTCTTCAATAACTTCTCGAAGAAGCACGCCTGTCTGTTCGATGGTGTGCGCCAGGATTCTGGTGACCCTATAGCCTTTATCGATATGGCCATAGCACGATACAAGGAGTTAGGTATCGACCCTATGACCAAGAGCATCGTATTCAGCGACTCGCTGAATTTCGAGAAGTGCGTGAAGATTAAGGAGGCTTGCGAGGGACGTATCAAGTGTATGTTTGGCATCGGCACAAACCTCACCTGCGACACAGGTCACGCATCGTGCAACATCGTTATGAAACTATCCTCTTGTCAGATTAACTCTCGCAAACCCAAGGAGTTGTGCGTGAAACTCTCGGACGTAGAGGGCAAGGAGATGGGCGATCCTGAGGAGATAAAGGTATATCGTTACTTGTTGCGCAACCAGAGCGGCAAGTGCTAACTAAAGATATATAAATATAAATATTAGCGCGCAAAGTTTGCAGTTTGTAAAAAAATGTGTATCTTTGTGCGCTTTTTGCCGCGGTGGCAAGAAGTTAAAACAATAAGTACAATGAAAGTTTGTGAAATCACTGGCAAGGTAGCGATGGTGGGATGCAACGTTTCTCACTCGCACATCCGCACCAAGCGTAAGTTCTCGCCAAACTTGAGAACTAAGCGTTTTTGGTCTGAGGAGGAGAACCGCTGGATCACTTTGAAGGTATCTGCAGCGGGTATCAAAACAATTAACAAGAAGGGTCTTTCAGCAGCACTCCGTGATGCTAAGGCTGCAAAGAAGGTTTACTAAAAAACAGTAACAGAAAATGGCTAAGAAAGGTAACAGAGTACAGGTGATCCTCGAGTGCACAGAGCAGAAGGAGAGCGGCGTTGCAGGTATGTCTCGCTATGTCACCACTAAGAACAAGAAGAATACTCCTGACCGTTTGGAGCGTAAGAAGTACAATCCTTACTTGAAGCGAGTAACTTTACACCGTGAGATTAAGTAATTTTAACAAGTAGGTTAGAGTATGGCAAAGAAAGTAGTTGCGACCCTTAAGACGGGTACTGCTAAGAAGTACACTAAGTGTATCAAGATGGTTAAGTCTGAGAAGACTGGTGCTTATGTATTCCAGACTCAGAATATCCTTGAGGAGGATGAGATCAAGGCATTCTTCGCTCAGAAATAATTTATATTAAGAGTCTTCGGACACTTAATACAAAAGGCGGCCAATTGGTCGCCTTTTGTATTTCATATCTATATATATTCTTACTCGAGCATATCGTCGAGACGTGCATAGATGCTCTCGCGCAAACGGCGAAGACGCTCCACGGCGTTACGGTTGCGGCGCGCCACATAGTTGCACGACCCCACAAACTTCTGCCATATACGCATATAGTTCCACGCCAGGACAAAGAGGAATGGGAATGCCACGAAGTAGCCTAATGCCCACCAGAAACCCAAGAATATCCACAGCAACACCGTAGGCACGATGAGGCATAGCGGCACTGAGACAAAGGCACTCACACCAACATTAAACGAACTCACGAACAT
>JAFOCZ010000148.1 GCA_017380955.1 Alistipes sp. | reverse complement strand
GACTGCTAAGCGTCACGCTAAGGCACGCGCTGCAGCCGCTGCAAAGAATGAGTAGTCCGCTAACAACTAAAAAGAAACTATTATGAAGAAAGATATTATTTTGGCAGGCGTCGGCGGACAGGGTATTCTGTCGATTGCTACGGTTATCGGCGAGGCAGCAATGGCCGAGGGTTGGAATATCAAGCAGGCAGAGGTTCACGGTATGAGCCAGCGTGGTGGTGATGTTCAGAGTAACCTTCGTCTCTCGACAGAGCCTATCGCGTCGGATCTTATCGCTAAGGGTGGTGCAGATATCATCATCTCATTGGAGCCTATGGAGGCTTTGCGCTACCTCTCATACCTCAAGAAGGATGGTTGGGTGGTTACCTCAAACGTACCTTTCATCAACATCCCTAACTACCCTGCAGAGGAGGAGTTGAACGCTCACCTCGCAGCATTGCCTAACTGTGTATCGTTGAATGTGGAGCAGTTGGCTAAGGATGCTGGCGCACCACTCCAGGCAGCCAATATGGTGTTGTTGGGTGCTGCGATACCTATGCTTGATATCGAATTTGAGAAGATAGAGGCAGGTATTCGTCGTATCTTTGCTCGTAAGGGTGAGGAGGTTATCGAGAAGAACCTTGCTGCAGTACGCGCAGGTTATGAGAACTCAATCAAAAAATAACAGAACAATGGATAGACCATTAGATAAACAAACCGTAGATAACATCTGTATTGCCAACGGTCTTCGTAACGCCAAGGAGTTGGGCGCTGCTTCTATTCGCCAGTTTGTGAGCGTGGTGAAGGATATCGAGGCAAAGATGGGTGTTGAGTATATTCGTATGGAGATTGGTGAGCCTGGTCTTCCTGCCGAGATGATTGGTATCGAGGCGGAGCACGAGGCGTTGCTGGCGGGTGTAGGCTCTAAGTATCCTCTTATCACAGGTATCGAGCCTCTTGTAAAGGAGGCATCACGCTTCATCAAGGCCTTCATCAACCTCGACATCCCTCCGGTGTGCATTGTGCCTACGGTGGGCTCTATGCAGGGTGCTTTCGCTACGTTTATGGCCCTCAGCCAGATGCGTAAGGATCGCGATACTATCCTCTTCATTGACCCAGGTTTCCCAGTGCAGAAGGCACAGTGTAAGGTACAGGGTATCCGCTTCGAGTCGTTCGACGTTATCGACTATCGTGGCGAGAAGTTGGAGCAGAAATTGGAGGAGATACTCTCATCGGGTCGCATCAGTGGTATCATCTACTCTAACCCTAACAACCCTACGTGGATGTGTCTCAATGAGGCAGAGTTGGAGATTATCGGCCGTATGGCTACCAAGTATGATGTTATCGTAGTTGAGGACTTGGCATACCTCAATATGGACTTCCGCGAGGATCGTTCTAAACCTTTTGAGGCACCATACCAGCCATCTGTAGCACGCTATACCAATAACTGCTTGCACCTCTTGTCAGGTTCAAAGATGTTCTCTTATGCAGGTCAGCGTATCGCCATCGTGGCTATGAATCCTGCACTTGCGGACCGCTGCTACGAGGCTTTGGCAGAGAAGTATGGCAACGATGGTCAGTTCCGTCGTAACTTCATCTTCAATATCCTCTATGTGTTGTCATCAGGTGTTCCACACTCTGCGCAGTATGCCTTGGCGGCTATGTTCCGCGCTGCGTCGGATGGTCGTTTGGACTTCGTAGGTCACACACGCGAGTATGCACGTCGTGCACAGCGTGTTAAGGAGATTATGGTTAAGAATGGCTTCCATATCGTTTATGACAAGGATTGTGAGCAGGATGTTAGCGATGGCTTCTTCTTCACATTCGGCTATAAGGATATGACAGGCGAGCAACTTATCAACAAACTTATCTACTACGGTATCTCGGCTATCACCCTCGCACCTACGGGAAGTTCTCGTGAGGGCTTGCGCGGTTGTGTGTCGATGATTTCGGACTATCAGTACGATGAGTTGGATAAGCGTCTCCGTATGTTTAGCCAGGATTATTAATAAAATTTGGGCTGCCCGCTTTGGGACAGCCCTTCTTAAACCAAATAAGTATGAATTTAGTTAGTGCGGCAGAGGCCGTAAAACTTATAAAGTCGGGTGACTCGGTATATATCCAGGGCTCTACATCTGTTCCTGAGGTGTTGGTGCAGGCTATGACCGACCGCGCTGCGGAACTTCGCGATGTAAAGGTATACACAGCATTTGCCATTGGTCGTTGCGATGCTCCTTATGCAAAGGCTGAGTTGCGTGATTCGTTTGAGCCACTAAGTTTCTTCGTTGCTAATAACCTCCGTAAGGCTATCAACGAGGGTGTTGCGCAGACTATACCTGCATTCTTGGGTGAGATTCCTTTCTTGTTCCGCTCGGGACAGATTCCTTTGGATGTTACACTTCTTAACGTGTCGGAGCCTGATGAGGATGGCTACTGCTCGTATGGTGTCTCTGCGGACCTCGCATTCTCGGCTGTGGAGTGCTCTAAGGTTATCATCGCGCAGGTGAATAAGTATATGCCTCGCACCTTTGGTGACCCTGTAATCCACGTGTCGAAGATTGATGCTATGGTACGCGGTGATGAGCCACTTGTTGAGGTACCTACGGTTATTCCTAACGATGTGGAGCGTCGTATCGGTAACTTCATCGCACAGGAGATTCCTGATGGTGCTACATTGCAGATTGGCGTGGGTGGTATTCCTAACGCTGTCCTCGATGCTTTACACGACCATAAGCACCTTGGTCTCCACACCGAGGCTATGACCGATGGTGTGGTGCCTCTTATCCAGAAGGGTATCATCGATAACTCGTTGAAGAAGATATATCCTGGTCAGTCTGTAGCGTGCTTGTGCTTGGGTAGCCAGCGTCTCTACGACTACTTGGATGGTAACCGCGATGTTGTTATCCGCGATGTGGCGTGGACTAACGACCCTCAGAACATCCGTCAGAATCCTAAGGTTATGGCTGTAAACTCGGCTATCGAGGTGGACCTCACAGGTCAGATTTGCGCCGATAGCATCGGTGAGCGTATCTTCTCGGGTGTTGGTGGTCAGCACGACTTTATGTATGGTGGTGCGTTGTCGGAGGGTGGCAAGTGTTTCATCGCCCTGCCTTCTATCACCACTAAGGGTATCTCGAAGATTGTACCTACGCTTACCAAGGGTGCGGGTGTTGTTACCACACGCTTCCAGGCTCAGTATATCGCTACGGAGCACGGTATCGTATACCTTCGTAATAAGTCGCTCGCAGAGCGTGCTAAACTCCTTATCTCTATCGCCGACCCTACAGTTCGCGAGGATTTGGAGCGTGCTGCCGTTGAGCGTTTCGGCATCGGCTTCTTGCGCTTGAAGTAAGTTGAGGCTATATAAATAATATGATAGTGGCTGTCGTTCCAACGTGATCGACAGCCACTATCTCTATTAACACACCTCGTCGAATAACTCAGTTCGTGATACCGTACCCCCTAACTGCTCCTCGCTCTGGTTTTGGATAATCTCTCGTGCCCTCTCGAGGGTTATTGTTATCTCCTCTTTAGGTGTAATGTCGTTGTAGTAGTTAAACACTATAGTTGCTATCTGCTCGGTGTTCACATCGCGATACTTCGCAGATTGCATAAGAAGTATCTCAAGCATATCGTGCTTTGTGATATGACCATCTACACCCGCACTTGCCAACAAATCCTTCAGAAGACGTATAGATAGTTTGTGTGACTGCTCCGAGTAGTGGTATAGTATGCAGGTGAAGAGATATTGACAATAGTAGCCAAAGAGTATCTTCTCCTTCTCCACACGCTCCGCGCTAACGTTGCATTGGCAGATATAAGCATCTTTAACGTATTTATATATGTAGTCCATAACTCGATAACCAAACATATTGTCGGTGCGTCCAAAGACGTTGATATGGAACATTACGCGGATAATGTTGTTAAGGCGCATCTCGGGACTATTTTGCGCATACTTATCGTTGAAGATTGAGAGTATCTCCATTATCCACTTCTCCTGAAGATCCGACCATCGGTATAGTTGGAAGAACTCCCACGATATGTGATTCAGACCATCAACACCGCTATAGTCATAGGGCTCGTGGCCTATAAGCGCCATATACCTCTTCGTAATCCTCTTACCACGTTTGTATATGTATGACTCTGGTCCGAAACTCTCCTCAAAGGCCTTTTGTGTGTCGTTGTTGAATTTATTGAAGTAGGTTACTATATCGCTCGATATGCGCTTGGTGGTCCTGAAACCATTGTTCATCTTCACCACACGGTCACACTCAGCACCCGGAGGCGTAGGGTCTTTGTAGTAGAGACCTATAAACTCATTCTCGAAGATTTGTGCCTTTACGGATGAGTTCTCGCGGAGTATGAAACCAAAGAAGTAGTATATCGCAAAGGATAGACATATGGTGAGACCTACGAAGATTGTTGTTCGCAGGTTGAAATCCGTAAGGTAGAGGGTCAGCAATGCAAGAATGTTTATAACGGCAAAGAGTACCAGTAACACATACATCGGTATTATGTTAAACAACTTGTATTTGTTGATAAGGTATTTGCCATAATCCACGCCAATGATTGTCTTCTTCTCGGCCAACGATGTCAAACCTATAATGGTCATATTTATAGATATCATTGTTAGCAGAATGTTGCTGTCAAGTTCCAATTTCATAGTTCAGGTCTCTAAAGGGTTATAGGAAAATCGTTGTTCGCACTCTCAAAATTACAAATTATTTATTGTTTTTGACTATGTCGCACGATGATTATATACTATTTTTGATGATATAAGTTGAGAAAAATGTGGAAAAGATTGTAGAAATATGGTGGTTGTTGCGAAGTTTTCGATAGAATAAGAGAAGTTTTTTGGGGAAGAGAAATTGATTATCTATCAATCGAGAATGGAAAATGTTGGTATTTTACAGAAAAAAGGCTCTTTGGAGTGAAAAATTCTTTTAAAATCATCGTTAGTGTAAATAATTGAATAGTAGTATATTAACTATTATTGTTGAATTCTATCGAAAGAAAAAGTAAAATTTTTTCAAAAAAAGTTGAGAAAATGTTTGGTGGAAAAGAAAAAAGTTCTTACCTTTGCACTCGCAATCGAAAAGGTTGTAGTCGTAAAATTTTAAGATGTTAGTGTTGCGGAAATAGCTCAGTTGGTAGAGCACAACCTTGCCAAGGTTGGGGTCGCGAGTTCGAGTCTCGTTTTCCGCTCAAAAACAGACAATTGCGCGAGTGATTGTCTTTTTTTATGCAGAGCATAAGTTCTTTAATT
>JAFOCZ010000147.1 GCA_017380955.1 Alistipes sp. | reverse complement strand
TATGACCTTCGATGTTGCGGCTAACGAGGAGTCACTCCGTCAGGCTATCATCGTTTTGACCTATGGCGACTATACGTTTGAGTACGCCATTAAGCAACTTCCTGCAAACTACAACCCTGGTTTGAACTACCTCGCATTCACTGTTGTTGAGGCTTGGTCAGACCTCGAGGAGGGTGGTCACGTATGGAACGTAACATTCGTTGAGCACGACGACCTCTTGGGTGATATGCAGACTGTAATTAGTTTCTATATGGAGGAGGCTAATGTTCATAGCCTTGTTTCAGGCACATACTCTTCTGCCGAGGGCACAATCTTGCTCAACTCTGCTGCACGCAACGGCTACTCCACTTACCGTGCTAACGCATCGTTGGCAACCGACATCTCGGAGGCATCGTTTGTTGTTGCTGTAGAT
The DNA here is from genome assembly GCA_017380955.1 of Alistipes sp. Classification (GTDB taxonomy): domain Bacteria; phylum Bacteroidota; class Bacteroidia; order Bacteroidales; family Rikenellaceae; genus Alistipes. The sequence continues at coordinate 6,223 of JAFOCZ010000147.1, read as the reverse complement.
ACCGACGCTCAGACTATCTCGTTCGATGGCTCATTCCAGGCTGGTAACGACGTTGTGGCATTGACCTATTCGGGTGCAGTACGCGGTATGGACCTCTCTGGTAACACCTCTAACGAGGTTAACTGCACCGATTGGAAGTGGTTCAACAAGAACTTTCAGGATACTAGCGAGTGTCTCTTCACTGGTAGATCTTCTGACAACGCTTTGGAGATTATGTTCCACATCCAGCACTCTGGTGGTACAAAGGTTATCCCTGCTGGTACATATAACGTAGCACCTTATCAGCAGTTGGGCGATGTGTTGGCTGACTCTTCTACAGTTACCTACAACTCTGTTAAGGGTTCTTTGGACTCTGGCTATATCACAGTTACTCACTTGCGTGGACAGTACCTCTTCGAGTTCGATATCACTGATGAGTATGGTCGTCGTTTCACTGGTAGTTATGCTGGTCAACTCGGCAACGGTGGTGTAAACCCATAATAGAGTCTTTTAGGCATTTTTATATGCAACGAGGTGTGTTCTGCGAAAGGGCACACCTCTTTCTTTATTCTCCGCGCGAGGAGAGAGAACAAACCCGAGAGATATTTCTTGTATCAATGGGTAGTTATGGGGAGAGATGGGGAGACGGATAAAGTGAAAGGTGAAAGGTGAAAAGTAAGGTATATATTAATTAGTAGTGAGTAATTAGTAATTAGTAATGGGTCGCCTCTGCGAGGCGATTATGGGATGGGTAGTTATGGGTAGAGATGGGTAGTTATGGGTAGTTATGGGTATTTTCCTATCTCTCCCTATCAATCCCTATCAATCCCTATCAATCCTTATCAATCCCCATTGATACTATAAATGTCATCCCGAGCGTAGCCGAGGGATCTCCTCGTAGGGCGCACCACTGACAACGAACACATAGCGAGGAGATTCTTCGACTCCGCTACGCTTCGCTCAGAATGACATTTTGGGGTGCATCAGACTAAGTGCGATTTCGTGTTAGAAGGTTGCAGATGCTGCCTTATCACACGAAAGGATTTTTGATTTTAGAGTCTCAGGGCTGAGTGCGATTTCGTGTTAGAAGGTAGTAGATGTAGCCGCTATCACGCGAAAGGATTTTTGATTTTAGAGGAGCAGATTTGTTCTATCGCAAAACAAGAAACCTCGGGATAGTACAAGACGTACAGCCCGAGGTTACTTAGTTTTTGGGATAGGACAAAGATGCCCTATACAAATCGAAAATCAATTACTCCCATTCGATTGTTGCTGGTGGCTTTGAGGAGATGTCGTACACTACGCGGTTGACACCACGCACCTTGTTGATAATCTCATTCGACAGGCGTGCCAAAATCTCGTATGGGATGTGTACCCAGTCTGCCGTCATACCATCTGTAGACTGCACAGCACGCAACGCCACGCAGCGCTCATAGGTGCGCTCGTCACCCATAACACCGACCGACTGAACAGGAAGCAAGATAGCACCTGCCTGCCATATCTTGTCGTACCAGCCTGTCTCGCGCAAGATGTCGAGGTATATCTTATCTACATTCTGCAAAATCTCTACCTTCTCGCGGGTAATCTCGCCGAGGATGCGGATTGCCAAGCCTGGACCTGGGAAGGGGTGACGGTTGATGAGACGGTCACTCATACCCATACTACGTCCCACACGGCGCACCTCGTCCTTGAAGAGGAGGCGCAATGGCTCTACGACCTTGAGGCCCATCTTCTCAGGGAGACCACCTACGTTGTGGTGTGACTTGATGACCACAGCAGTGCCGTTCACCTGTGCAGACTCCACAACATCGGGGTATATAGTACCCTGACCGAGCCACTTAACGCCCTGCAACTTCTTAGCCTCCTGCTCGAAGACCTCCACGAAGTCACGGCCGATAATCTTACGCTTGGCCTCGGGGTCGGTAACGCCAGCCAAGTCACCAAGGAACTTCTCCGACGCATCTACGCCCTTGACATTGAGACCTAAGCCTCGGTAAGAGTCGATAACCTCCGCGAACTCATCCTTACGCAAGAGACCCGAATCGACGAAGATACAGTAGAGGTTCTCGCCGATAGCCTTATGAAGAAGCATCGCAGCAACAGATGAGTCTACGCCACCTGAGAGTCCGAGGACAACCTTATCGTCGCCCAACTTCTCGCGTAACTCCTTAACGGTGCTCTCCACGAAACTCGCTGGAGTCCAGTCGCCCTTGCAGCCGCAGATGCCCTTCACGAAGTTCTCAATCATCGTGAAGCCCTCCTCGGAGTGGTACACCTCGGGGTGGAACTGTATACCCCACGTCTGCTCGCCAGCGATGCGGTATGCTGCGCAGGCTACATCGTCGGTAGAGGCGATGATGTTGTAACCCTCGGGGATGGTGGTGATGGTGTCACCGTGGCTCATCCACACCTGTGATGCAGGAGATAGACGCTGCATAAGTTCGTCGTCGGCCTTCACAACACGCATCTGTGCACGGCCATACTCACGGCTTGGTGATGCCTCTACCTTGCCACCGAAGAAGTGTGCGAGGTACTGCGCGCCGTAGCATACGCCGAGCAGAGGCATCTTACCCTTTATAGCCTCGAGGTTGAAGCGTGGAGCACCCTCCTCACGCACCGAACGTGGTGAGCCTGAGAGGATAACACCGCGCACCGACTCATCGAGAGCGGGTGGGTTGTTGAATGGGTGAATCTCGCAATATACCATCATCTCACGGATGCGTCGTGCGATGAGTTGGGTGTACTGCGACCCAAAGTCTATGATTATAATCTTGTCCATAATAAACAATTAGTAATTAGTAGTGAGTAATTAGTAATTAGTAATATTGTCATCTCTTCGAGATGATTTTGAGACCCGACTATGTCATTCTGAGCGAAGCGTAGCGTAGTCGAAGAATCTCCTCGCTATGTGTTCGTTGTCAACGGTGCGCCTAACGAGGAGATCCCTCGGCAGGCTCGGGATGACATTTATAGTTTACTGGGTAGAGATGGGTAGTTATGGGTAGAGATGGGTAGTACCCATTTATCCCTATCAATCCCTATCATTCCCCATCTCAATATCGCCTCGAAGAGGCGACACCATTACTAATTACTAATTACTAATTCCTCATTTATTCTCCTCGCGAGTAGTTTGGTGTCTCCGAGGTGATGGTGATGTCGTGAGGGTGATTCTCAGTTACGCCACTCGAGGTGATGCGGATGAAACGAGCACCCTGCAATGTGTCGATGTCCTTAGCACCGCAGTAACCCATACCCGCACGGATGCCGCCTACCAACTGATATACCGTCTCCGCTAACTTACCCTTGAATGGCACACGGCCTACGATGCCCTCGGGAACAAGTTTCATAACGTTGACCTCGCCCTTCTGGAAGTAACGGTCCGCAGAGCCTGCCTTCATAGCATCTATAGAGCCCATACCGCGGTAAGCCTTGAACTTACGACCATTATATATAATAGTATCGCCTGGTGACTCCTCCGTGCCAGCGAACATAGAGCCCACCATAACGCAGTTACCACCTGCTGCCAACGCCTTGACGATATCGCCTGAGTAGCGCAAGCCACCATCCGCGATGATAGGCACTCCTGCCTTCTTGGCCTCGGTCGATGCGGCGTAGATTGCCGACAACTGAGGAACGCCAACGCCAGCGATGATGCGTGTGGTGCAGATAGAGCCTGGACCGATACCCACCTTGATGCCGTCAGCGCCATTCTCGCAGAGGTACTTTGCAGCCTCCGCAGTGGCGATGTTACCACATACTACGTCCAACGTAGGGTACGCAGCCTTAATCTTCTTCAGGAGGTCTACAACGCCCTTGGTATGTCCGTGTGCTGAGTCGAGGACCACAGCATCTACCTCCTCGGCAACGAGTGCTGCCACGCGGTCCATAGCGTCAGGGGTGATGCCGATGCCTGCTGCTACACGCAAACGACCCTTAGCATCCTTGCACGCCATAGGGTTATCCTTGAGTTTTGTGATGTCGCGGTAGGTGATAAGACCCACAAGTTTGCCATCTTTATCCACCACAGGCAACTTCTCAATCTTATTCGCGAGCAACACCTCGGCAGCGCTCTTGAGGTCGGTCTCGTGTGTTGTGACGATGTTATCCTTGGTCATAACCTCCTCAATCTTACGCTCCATATCGCTCTGGAAGCGGAGGTCGCGGTTGGTGACGATGCCTATGAGGTAGCCTTCGCCATCCACAACAGGGATGCCACCAATCTTATTCTCCTGCATAAGGTTGAGAGCATCGCCCACGGTGTTGTCCTTGAGGATTGTCACAGGGTCGTAAATCATACCGCTCTCGGCGCGCTTCACACGGCGCACGTGGGCTGCCTGTGCTGCGATAGACATATTCTTGTGGATAACGCCGATGCCACCCTCACGCGCCAAGGCAATGGCGAGAGGAGCCTCCGTAACGGTATCCATCGCCGCAGAGACGATAGGTATGTTCAGGGTGATGTTTCGAGAGAATCGAGCGACTGTCGACACCTCGCGAGGTAGTACCTCAGAGTAGGCTGGTACGAGCAACACATCATCAAATGTGAGACCTGTTGGCAGTACCCTTTCATCAATAAATGACATATCAGGTAAATTTTAGGTATTACATTTTTTTGTTGCCTACAAAAATAAGAAAAATTTTTAACCCACGCAATACCTCCCCCAAAAAAGTTTGTGTTAATGTGCTGATGTTCAACGGATGTTCAATCGCGTGTAAAAATATTTACTTAAAAACCTTGACAAACGCCCTTAAAAGTTATATATTTGTACCCGAATTGTTAAGCGATTTACAATTTCGGAGTATCTAACTTTTAAAATTTTATCTATGAACGAAAATTTGATTCAAGCATTCAGGGCTGACGCCGAGGCGTTGTTGTCGGAGGTGACCACGCAGCCCACAGCCGAGGAGCAAGAGCGACAGACTATGCTCCAGGAGTACCACACGCGCATCTCTACCGCCAGTGATATGATGTCGCGCGACTATGCCATCGATGATTCTCTGCTCGCACCCATCCTTCCGCGCCAGGGTGTTGTGGCGTTGGTAGGCTCGTCGGATTCGGGAAAGTCAACTCTTCTGCGCGGTCTTGCGATGGCGGTGGTAAGGGGCGATGAGGAGTATATCGGCTTTCCGTTGTCGCCGCGCACCCACAGGGCTCTCTACATCTCCACCGAGGATGATGAGGCTGCCATAGCGCGCCTTATGCGCCTTCAGGTGTGGGACTCCGAGAGGCAGAACTTCGAGGGCCTGCACTTCATCTTCGACACGGATAACCTCCTCGAGACCATAGAGTTGGGATTGCAGACCTACGCCCCCGATGTGGTCATCGTAGATGCCTTTGCCGACCTCTACACAGGGCCTCTGAACGAGAATAACCGTGTGCGCTCGTTCCTGCAACTATTCTCGCAGTTGGCGGTCAAGTACCACACTCTGTTCATCTTCCTGCACCATACGGGTAAGCGCACCGAGAGCCTCACGCCGTCGAAGCATAACGCCATAGGCTCGCAGGGTTTCGAGGCTAAGATGCGTCTGATGATGGAGTTACGCCGTGACCCTCTGCACCCCGACCTGCGCCACCTCTGCATCGTCAAGGGTAACTACCTCACCGAGGAGTATAAGCACGACTCCTTCGTGTTGCGCTTTATGCCCGACCTAAGGTTCGAGGCTACGGGCGACCGTGTGCCGTTTGAGATGCTTAAGGAGCGCGACGTGGAGCGTGAGGCGGAGGAGACGGAGAAGTTGGAGATGATACGTACGTTGCGTGACGAGGGCAAGAGCCTTCAGGAGATTGCCGATATGTTGGGGTATGGCAGCAGGAGTTCGGTGCATCGTATCCTTAAGCGCAACACGTAGGTTTGTTGCCGTTCCACCGTTCCATTTCCCTATGTTTTGGAACAATGCAACGGAAACAATGCTTGTTAATGAGGAGTGAGGAATGAGTAATTAGTAATATTGTCATCTCTTCGAGATGACTTTGAGACTCGACTATGTCATTCTGAGCGGAACGTAGTGGAGTCGAAGAATCTCCTCGCTATGTGTTCGTTGTCAGTGGTGCGCCCTACGAGGAGATCCCTCGGCTACGCTCGGGATGACATAGTATAGTATCAGTGGGGATTTATGGGGATTGATAGGGATTGATGGGGAACTCCCCATAACAACCCATAACTACTCATAACTCCCCTGACACTAAAAAATGTCATTCTGAGCGGAACGTAGTGGAGTCGAAGAATCTCCTCGCTATGTGTTC
>JAFOCZ010000146.1 GCA_017380955.1 Alistipes sp. | reverse complement strand
TACGACATCCGCAATAAGTATTCTGTGGGCTTTGCGCACAACGCCCTCAGTGGTGTGGGATGCCCTGAGATGGGTGCTATCATCACTATGGCTACCACAGGCGATGTTATGCCCGACCGCTACCATCACGGCTCTACATACGCCGATGAGGTAGCTCGTCCTGGCTACTACGCTACGACATACGACAACTTCGCCATCCGCGCCGAGGCTACAGCAACGGAGCGCGCATCCATAGAGCGCTACACCTTCAAGGATGGCGGAGAGGCGAATATTATTATAGACCTTGGCACTGCGCTTTCGAACGAGTCGGGAGCGATGCTTCGCCGTGTGAGCGACACCGAGGTGGAGGGTATGCGCCTCTTGGGCACATTCTGCTACACCAACCAAGCCGTATTCCCCGTATACTTTGTGGCGCGCATCTCGCACCTTGCAAAGGAGACTGGCTATTGGAAACTACAGCCCGAGATGACAGGCGTGGAGGCTGCGTGGTCGGGAGATAGTGGCGAGTACAAACTCTATAAAAATTACGCTCGCGAGATGATGGGTAACGACATCGGTTTCTTCTTCTCGTTGGGCGAGGTAGCGCCAGGCACCGAGGTAGAGGTTAAGGTGGGTATATCGTACACCTCTATAGAGAACGCACGTCGCAACCTCGAAACAGAGGTCGGCAGCCGCACCTTCGACGAGATACGCAACAATGCACACTCTACCTGGAACGAGGCTCTCGGACGCATTCGCGTTGAGGGTGGCACGGAGGATGACAAGACCATCTTCTACACCGCACTATACCACGCACTCTTGCACCCTAACCTCCTTAGCGACGTGAATGGCGAGTACCCCGCGATGGAGAGTGGCGCTACGGGACTCGCATCTGATTATGAGCGATATACGGTATTTTCATTGTGGGATACCTACCGCAATCTTCACCAACTGCTGACTCTTGTATACCCCGAGGTGCAGATAGATATGGTGCGCTCTATGGTGGCGATGTCCGAGGAGTGGGGCTGGCTGCCACGCTGGGAGTTATACGGCAGAGAGACATACACTATGGAGGGCGACCCTGCGATACCTGTAATCGTGGATAGTTACCTCAAGGGTCTCCGCGATTTCGACATCGAGGCGGCATACGAGGCTATGAAGCGCTCGGCAACCACCGAGGGCAAGCATAACCCTATACGCCGCGACATAGACCCATACATCGAGCGAGGATATATCCCTGTGGGCATCTTCGCACAGGATATGTCGGGCGATAACTCCGTGTCACACGCCTTGGAATACTACGTTGCCGACCACGCCCTCGCACTCTTTGCCCGCGAGATGGGCGATGAGACCTTTGCCGAGGAGTTGGAGCGTCGCGCAGCAGGATGGAGACACTACTACTCTAAGGCCGATGGTGCTATGCGCCCTATTGGCGAGGATGGTAAGTATGTTGGTGAGTTTGACCCAACGGCAGGCGCTAACTTCTCCAACACCATAGGCTTCCACGAGGGTAGCGCCTGGAACTACACCTTCTTCGTACCTCACGACATCGAGGGTCTTATGAAGTATATGGGAGGCAAAAAGGCGTTCACCGATAAGTTATGGATGATATTTGAGGAGGGACACTACGACCCTACCAACGAGCCTGACATCGCCTACCCCTATCTCTTCGCACGCATTAAGGGCGAGGAGTGGCGCACGCAGTATCTCGTGAAGCAACTCCTCAACGAGAACTACTCTACAACACCCGATGGTCTGCCCGGCAACGACGACACCGGCACTATGTCGGCGTGGGCGGTATTCTCGATGCTCGGCATCTACCCCGACTGCCCTGGTGAGCCATACTACACCATCACCACACCACGCTTCGACAGCATCGCGATAGATACACAATATGGCACTCTGAGTATCACCACGGAGGGTGAGGGCGACTACATCGCAGACATCACACTCGGTGGCAAAAATATCAACAAGCACCGCATATCGCATAACGAACTTATGAAGGCTAAACACCTGAATATCAAGCGTACGAATAGAAACTAAAACTCAAATTATATGAAAAAAATCAAACTACTCTCTTTGTTTGCAGCCGCAGCGATGATGTTTGGCTGCGCAACACCCGAGACCGACTACACCGCTATGGTAGACCCTAAGATCGGCTCTGGCGGTCACGGTCACGTCTTCGTAGGTGCCAACGCACCATTTGGTATGACCCAGGTAGGCCCTACAAGCATCACCCAGGAGTGGGACTGGTGCTCGGGATACCACGACTCGGAGAACTCGGTTATCGGCTTCTCACACACCCACCTCTCGGGAACTGGTTGTGGTGACTTGTTCGATGTTACGCTTATGCCTGTAACGGGCGAGGTGGTATACAGCCGTGGTCGCTTGGGTGACTACACCACAGGCTTCTGGTCGGAGGCTGACCGCTCGCAGGAGGTTGTAGAGCCAGGCTACTACTCGGTGCCCCTTACACGTTACAACATCGTTGCGGAGATGACCGCTACGGAGCGTGGTGGTCTCCACCGCTACACCTTCCCAGCCAGCGACGAGGCAGCCATCATCCTTGACCTTGTACACGGCGGATGCTTCGACCGTCCCGAGGATTTGTTTGCCGAGGCTGTCAGCGACACCCGCGTTGTTGGTCGTCGCCACAGTTGGGGTTGGTCTAACAACCAGAAGGTATACTTCGTCATCGAGTTCTCGAAGCCTTTCGAGAAGTTTGAGCCTATCGGCGAGTATGGCTTCTACTACCGCATCCACTTCAAGACCGAGGAGGGTGAGCAGATTGGTGTGAAGGTGGCGTTGTCTTCTACATCACCCGAGGGTGCAGAGTTGAACTACAACGCCGAGGTTGCAGAGAAGGATTTCGACACAGTGCGTAAGGAGACCCTCGCAAAGTGGCAGAACGAGTTGCGCAAGATACGCATCTATGGCGCTTCGGAGGAGCAGAACGAGATATTCTACACAGGCATATATCATATGTATGTAGCACCATCGCTCTTCTCGGACGTTGATGGCACATACCGTGGTGCTGATAACGAGATTCACGCAAACCCTGGTCACGACACCTACACCACATTCTCGTTGTGGGATACCTATCGTGCTAAGTTGCCTCTTATGACCATCACACATCCTGAGCGTATGGACGATGTTATCAACACTATGATTAACATCTACTTCGAGCAGGGCTTCTTGCCTATCTGGCACTTGTGGGGCTGGGATAACGGCTGTATGGTAGGCTCTCCAGGTATCATCGCCGTATCGGATGCCGTAACGAAGGGTATCGAGGGTATCGACGCTGAGCGCGCGTGGGAGGCTATCTATGGCTCTGCTATGCACGACATTCGTGGTGGTCGCTATCGTAAGCAGTATGGTTTTATGCCTAACGACCTTCAGGGTGAGTCTATCGCCCACGATATGGAGTTTGCCATTGCCGATGCTGCAGCATATGAGGTTGCCAAGATGCTCGGCAAGGAGGAGGCTGCATACCTCGAGAATCGTAGCCACTCGTGGTTGAACTACTTCGACCCTACGGTAGGCTACCCACGCGGTAAGTCATCTACAGGCGTATGGCGCGAGGACTTCAACCCATTCAACGCATCACGCATCAACAACGAGTATTGCGAGGGTAATGCTTGGCAGTATTTGTGGTTGGTACCTCAGGATCTCGACAAGTTGGTAGAGTGCTTCGGCGGCGTGGAACAGACCATAGAGCGTCTCGACGCGCTGTTCACCGCCGAGGAGAAGATGGAGGGCGAGGATGTAACGCCAGATATCTCGGGTCTCATTGGTCAGTATGTTCACGGCAACGAGCCAAGCCACCATATCATCTACTTCTACACTATGCTTGGCCAGCCTTGGAAGGGCGCAGACCGCTTGTACGAGGTTATGGATACGATGTACTCAACCGATGTTGACGGTCTCTCGGGTAACGAGGATGTAGGTCAGATGTCGGCGTGGTATATTATGACAACCCTCGGCTTCTACCCTGTTGAGCCTGCTGCAGGTACATATGTTTTGGGTGTTCCTATGGTTGACAAGGCAGAGATTGACGTTGCTGGTGGCGTGTTCACCGTTGTTCGTGAGGGCTACAGCGAGGAGAATCGCTATGTTCAGAGCGTGTCGCTCAACGGCAAGAGCCTCGACCGCTGCTACATCACCCACGACGAGGTTACGGCAGGAGGCACACTCACCTTTACTATGGGCGCTGAGAAGAGCCTTTGGTATGAGGTAAACCTCTAAAAACGCGTTATGTGCAAGAGGTTGAAAATTAGCCTCTTGCACATAACCCTACAAAATATTTGCGATTTCTTGCACTTTTCGGTGGAAAGTTTGTACATTTGTCGCAAATTTCGAATAATAACTATTTACCTGAACACTTATAAAAAATAACTGATATGGGTATGAAATTATCTTCTCGTGACATTCTTGTTGGCATCAAGGAGTATATCCTTTTGACCTTTGGTATGTTCTGCTATGCCTTTGGTTGGCAGATGTGCGTATTGCCCGCTGGTGGTATGGGTGGTGGTGCTGCAGGTTTGGCAACACTTATCAACGCCATTCTTCCTGAGGCGCTCGCTGGTGGCTTCCTGACCATTGGTAACCTTATCTTCATCATCAACTGTATCCTCCTTATCCTCGGTGTTATGATCGTAGGTTGGAAGTTCGGTATCAAGACCCTCTACTGCATCCTTATGATGTCAGTGATGTTTAACCTCGTGGAGTTCCTTGACCCTGCGTTGATGGTTAATATGTTGAAGGGCGTTGACGCTTGGCGACTCTTGTTGGTGGCTATGGGTGCTGCATCTTGTGGTGTAGGTATCGCAGTGTCATTTATGCAGGGTGGCTCAACAGGTGGTACAGATATCGTTGCTATGATCATCAACAAGTTCCGTACAGTAAGTTATGGTAAGGTGTTGCTTATGACCGACTGCGGTATCCTCATCTCTTCAGTATTCCTCACAACTACTGTTCAGATGGCCAACGATGCTGGTCTTATCGAGATTATGAATATTCAGCCTTTGGCTCCTGAGGCCTTTGCGCGTATGGTCTATGGTTTTATGATGATTGCAGTTATTGGCTACACTGTTGACTTGGTGCAGTCTGGTAACCAGCAGTCTAACCAGATTATGATCTTCTGTAAGGACTACGAGGGTATGGCTCAGATGATTATGACCAAGGCTAACCGTGGTGCTACACTCATCGACGCTATGGGCTCATACTCTAAAACTCCATCGAAGGCTGTTATGGTTGTTTGCCGCAAGCGCGACACATCTACCATCCTCAAACTTGTTCGCGAGCAGGATCCTGATGCATTCCTCACCGTAGGCTCAGTAATGGGTGTTTATGGTCAGGGCTTCGATGCTTTGAACAAACTCTAATAGAGAGAGTTTTATAACATACTAAACGACTGCTGCGATGTTGTACGCACAGGTGGTCCTTCCATTGGCGCAACCAATGTATACCTTCTCGTTAAACGAAGGGTTGGGAGTGCAGGTAGGCGATGCTGTGGTGGTGCAATTTGGCAGCAGTCGTTTTTATACGGGTATAGTGTGGAGCATCACCGATGAGAAGCCAGACTATCCCCGCCTGAAATCTATCCTCAAGAAGTTATACACTACACCGCTACTCACCCCTACGATGCAGAGATTGTGGGAGTGGATAGCGGAGTATTATATGTGCACGGTTGGCGAGGTTATGAGGATGGCGCTACCCTCACTTGCCAAGCCCTCGGCAACATCGCTGTCGGACCTCGACGAGCGAAGCATAGAGCCACCAACGGAGCGATATATAGCCCTCGTGGAGGAGTTACGCTCGGAGGAGGCATTGGCGGAGTATGTTACGAAGAACTCACGCCGTGCGCCACGCCGCTGCGAGAGTCTCGATGCTATTGCTGCGCTGGCGATAGAGCGCAATGCCGAGGATGGCTTTGTGCCACGCCGACTGCTCGGCATCGACAACGACGACATCATAGCCCTGCGCAAGAAGTCTCTCATACGCACCGAGGAGCGCATAGCGCAGCGTGTGGCAAATAGCGCAGAGTTTCTATGCCCTACGCTCTCCGAGGCACAAAACATAGCCATAGAAAGCATCCGCGAGGCACACCGCGACAAGCGTGTGGCGCTGCTACACGGCGTCACAGGCTCGGGAAAGACCGAGATATATATACACCTCATCGCCGAGACGCTGGCCGAGGGTAAGGATGTGCTGATGCTTGTGCCCGAGATTGTCATCACCTCGCAACTTGTGGAGCGCCTGGAGCGTATCTTCGAGGGTCGCACCACAACATACCACTCACGTCTCACGCCCCTACGCCGTGGTCAGACATTCCTGCGTCTGGCATCAAGCAGCGGCGGTGAGTTGGTGGTTGGTGTTCGCTCATCCATATTCCTTCCTGCCCGTAACTTAGGGCTTATCATCGTCGACGAGGAGCACGATGCCAACTACAAGCAGAGTGACCTCGCACCACGCTACCACGCCCGTGACTGCGCCGTGGTTATGGGGCGTTTGTATGATGCCAATGTGGTACTTGGCAGTGCCACACCATCGCTCGAGAGTTACACAAACACCCTGTCGGGAAAGTATCGCTATGTGGAACTTACGGAGCGATGGGGCGATGGCGTACTCCCCGAGATTGTGGTGTCGGATACCATACGCGCCGTGAAGCGCGGCGAGCGTAAGACACACTTCAACTTCGACCTCCTGAACGACATATCACGCACGTTAGCGGCAAAGGAGCAGGTTATGCTGTTCCAGAATCGTCGTGGCTACTCACCATATATTCAGTGTCGCACCTGTGGCTACTCACCACGCTGCCCACACTGCAATGTCACCCTCACACAGCATAAGGCCTCATCGCGTATGGAGTGCCACTACTGTGGCTACACTATGCCAACGCCATCGGTATGCCCCAACTGCGAGATTCAGGATATGGCACTTATGGGCTTCGGTACCGAGAAGGCCGTGGAGGAGATAGCACGCCTCTTCCCCGAGGCGCGTGTGGAGCGTCTCGACAGCGACACCTCGACATCGGAGCGTGCCTTCAAGCAAATAGTACACACCTTCGAGCAGGGGCAGACCGACATCCTCGTGGGTACACAGATAATCACCAAGGGTTTCGACTTCAAGGGAGTCTCGACCGTTGGTATCCTCAACGCCGATAACCTACTCTCGACACCTGACTTTAGAGCCTCGGAGCGAGCGTTTCAACTTATGATGCAGGTAGCAGGACGTGCCGGACGCCACAACGACAGAGGTCGTGTGATAATTCAAACCTCGCAGCCCAAGCACCCTGTAATCACCTATGTAGCATCG
>JAFOCZ010000015.1 GCA_017380955.1 Alistipes sp. | reverse complement strand
GTAGGAGGTAAGGTTGTGATGTCGGAGACGTTGGAGCATAGTGGCTTCTGCGCTATCTATGAGTCCAAGCCAGCCTCTATGTCGCTATGTGATGCTATGCATCCTATACAAGCGTATCAGAATCTTCGTGATGTGGGGCACAAAGTAGCACACAACTATAAATAGAAAAGGCTTGCCGATTGGGCAAGCCTTTTTCCTTATTTTAGTCTCTATTACTTTGAGGTCATAATTCTAAGAATCATTGCGTCGGTATGCACCATCGCATCACGACCGATGTCGGTGAGGTTGCGGATAGACTTATCCACATCGTCGTCGATGATACCCTCCACAGACTTCACGCAGCGGTTGTTCATAGCCATAAGCGCCGATACCACAGCCGTAGAGACTCCCGATGCACACTTCATAGCGCACGATGGCTTAGCACCGTCGCAAATCATACCTGCGAGGTTGGCAATCATATTCTTAACCGCAAAGGTAACCTCCTCGTAGCCACCACCCATAAGGTATGTGATACCGCACGATGAGCCTGTAGCCGCAACAACACAGCCACACAATGCCGACAAACGTCCGAGGCTCTGCTTGATATATATCACCGTAAGGTTAGACAAGATAAGCGAACGTATGGTCTGCTCCTCGTTAGCCTTAATCTGCTCGGCATACACCGCAACAGGAACTGTAGAGGTGAGACCCTGGTTACCGCTACCCGAGTTACTCATAACAGGAATCATAGCACCCGCCATACGCGCATCACACGCCGCAGTGGTCATACCCACAATCTGGCAGTGGAGCGTATCGCCCATAACATTGCGCTCCGACTCCGAGCGGAAGAGTTTACCGATGGCGTGACCATAGTTACCCTTTAGTGACTCGTGTGCTGCGTTCATATTCAGACGCTTGGCCTCGAGGATAAAGCGCAACTCCTCAACAGGGGCGGTCATAGCAAAATCCCATACCTTCTTGAGTGTCAACTCTGGGTCTTTAATCTCTGTAGCGGCAGCACTACTCTCTGATGTAGCAGCCTCGGCGCTGAAGAGCACCTCGCCACAGCGTGAGATGTGAACAAAGCGTGTGTGACCGCCCGAGATGATAGCCATAGCGCTTGCACCACCAGCAAATACCTCAATCTCGATATACAACTTCTCGGTGATATTATACTTGAGGTCCACGTCTATGCGCTTCTCATCAATCATCTTCTTACCCTCCTCTACGGCAGCCTCGTCAGCATCCTTCAACACCTCGAGTTCGTACTCCGACTTGCCAATCAACGCTCCGAGAGCCATAGCAATAGGCAATCCTGTCATACCTGTGCCAGGGATACCCACGCCCATAGCATTCTTCAAGACATTGGCGCTAAGACGTGCCTCGATACGCTCGGGACGACAGCCGAGGGTTTCGGTGGCCTTAGCAACACACAACGCTACAGCAATAGGCTCGGTACAACCTATCGCAGGGATAATCTCGCGATTCATAAGAGCGATGATCTCCTTACGCTCTTCGGCAGTAAATGTGTAATTCATAGGTAGTATAATAGTTACGTTTATAAATTCTTGGTGTTTAATCATACGAAGATACGCAATTTCTCGTGAACTGCAAAATCGTGGCGCTATTTTTTCGCTGCGTGGCAACTTTTTTGTGCTGGGGTTTTGATAATATATATATTATCCGTATCTTTGAAGGTTAGAAAATAATTATAATTAACAAAATATTTTGAGTTATGGCAGGAAAAGTACCTACTCCACACATCGGCGCCCAGTATGGCGAGATTGCAGATAGAGTGATTATGGCAGGCGACCCTTTGCGTGCCAAGTTTATGGCTGAGAACTTCTTGGAGAACCCTGTGCAGTATAACAACGTGCGTGGTATGCTCGGCTACACAGGTACCTACAAGGGTAAGCGTGTATCGGTGCAGGGTCACGGTATGGGTATCCCATCTATCGGTATCTACTCTTATGAGTTGTTTAACTTCTACGACGTTAAGCGCATCATACGTTGTGGCTCGGCAGGAGCATTCGACCCATCACTAAAACTCGGTGACGTAGTATTCGGTATGGGCTCGTGCACCGACTCTAACTATGGCGCACAGTTTAACCTACCAGGAACATTTGCCCCTATCGCCGACTTTGAGTTGTTGCGCTCGGCAGCAGCAAAGGCCGAGGAGTTGGGTATCGACTACAAGGTGGGTAACATCCTTGCCAGCGACGTCTTCTACGGCGACGATGCCGAGGGTTGGAAGCAGTGGCAGAAGATGGGTGTATTGGCAGTGGAGATGGAGGCTACCGCACTCTATATGAACGCCGCACGTGCCGGCAAGAGCGCCCTCTGCATCTGCACCATCTCTGACTCCCTCGTTCACGGCACTGCCTGCTCAGCCGAGGAGCGTCAGACCTCGTTTACTAATATGATGAAGATAGCATTTGATATAATATAATGAAAAAACTTATAAGAAACCTATTTGTGGCGGTGGCTGCGGTGTTTGCAGTCGCTGCTACGGCACAGGCCCAGGATCTATCGTCGCAGCGTGGTGAGTCTCAGGATTTGGGCGGTCTCTTTGGCGAGAAACTCGACCACGGAGGTATTATCATTAACCCTACACCACAGTCGTTGGATGTTGTGCGCACCGAGGTGCTCGACATCACAAAGGGTGTGGCACTAAAGGGTGATGCGCAGGCTTTTGCCGAGGATATCAACTTCTTGAAGCACAACAAGAGGGGTGTGAAATTGTCGGTAAAGGTAGATGAGATTTGTATGATACCACTATGTGGCGAGGCAAACGCCAAGAAGGATGGCGTATATATGCTCTCTATCAACGAGAAGGATATAGAGATATTTGCCAGCAAGCCTCTCGGTGTGTTCTACGCCTTGCAGACCTTGCGTCAGATTGTGGAGAGCCCTGCATCGGAGGGTGGCAAGTTGCCTATGCTCACCATCATCGACTATCCCGATTTGCAGTATCGTGGTGTTGTGGAGGGCTTCTATGGCACTCCGTGGTCACACGAGACACGTCTCTCGCTTATCGACACCTATGGTCGCTACAAGATGAACTACTACATCTATGGCCCTAAGGATGATCCATACCACAGTTCGCCATATTGGCGTGAGCCATATCCTCAGGATGAGGCACAGGAGATTAAGGAGTTGGTAGAGGCTTGTAACCGCAACCGTGTACACTTTGTATGGGCTATCCACCCAGGTAAGGATATCAAGTGGGAGGAGTCTGATATTCAGAATCTTCTGCGTAAGTTCGACGCTATGTATGCCCTTGGTGTGCGTGCCTTTGCTGTGCACTTCGACGATATCGAGGGTAATGGTACAAACCCATACTACCAGACCGAGTTGATGAACATCCTTAACGATGACTTCGTGAAGGTGAAGGGTGATGTATTGCCATTGATAGTGTGCCCTACGGAGTATACACGTTTGTGGGCAAACCCTACGGAGCGTGGTAGCCTTATGGTGTATGGTAAGGAACTCGACCCTTCGGTAGATGTATTCTGGACCGGTGATGCGGTATGTAGCGATATGACACCTCGTACTATGGAGTGGATATCGTCACGCATTCAGCGTCCTGCGCTCTTCTGGTGGAACTTCCCTGTTACAGACTATGCACGTCATATCGTTATGCAGGGTCCTGTATATGGCCTCTCACCAGTGCTCACCGAGAAGGAGACTCGTGGTCTTGTGAGCAACCCTATGGAGCACGGCGAGGCATCTAAGTTGGCATTGTATAGCGTTGCGGACTACACCTGGAATACCCAGGCGTATAACCCTATAGATAGTTGGGAGCGCGCGTTGGAGGCTCTCGCACCAGAGGTTTATGAGGCTTACCGCCTCTTTGCCATCCACTCTTGCGACACCGAGACAGGTTACCGCCGTTATGAGTCGTGGGAGACCGAGACCTTTGGCTTCGAGGACTACACCCCTGAACTCTCTGCAAAACTTATGGAGGAGTTGAAGCGCATAGAGGCTGTGCCAGCGCAGATGGAGGCTATGCAGAACAAGGCTCTCCTCGAGGAGTTGCGTCCTTGGTTGGTGGAGTTTGGTAAGTTGGGAACACGCTGCCGTAAGGCGTTGGAGATGCTCGACAGATATATGCAGAGCCCCGAGGATAAGAAGTTTGATGGCTTCTGGGATGCCTATGTGGCAAATCTTATGAGCGTTGAGGCTGTGGAGATGTACGATGCTCACCGCGTGGGAACTATGAAGTTGAAGCCCTTCTATGAGGGTGTTATGGATGGTCTTGTAGCGCGTTACTATGAGTATCTCACAGGCGAGAAGTCATCTACGCTGAAGGCTTGTGGTACCTACCGCTCGCTGCTCGCACCACAGAACAAGTATATGTTCGACAACGACCCCGAGACATACTACCACTCGGGTGAGGCACAGCGCACTGACCACTTCGTAGGTGCTGATATGGGCGTGGTGCGTGAGGTACGCGAGATTCGTATTATCCAGGGTCGTAACTCTGTGGATGATGTAGACTACTTCGACCACTGCGTATTGGAGTATTCTGCGGATGGCGAGACGTGGGTGGCACTCACAGAGCCTATGCAGGGTGTCTACGAGATAGAGTGGAAGGGCGAGCCTTTTGAGGCACGTTATGTTGGCATCCGTAAGTTGGAGTCGCAGAAGCGCAACTGGTTGGCTATCCGTGAGTTTGCTATCAACCCTGTTGAGGTTTCGGACTTCGGCTGGGACTGCAACCCATTTACCTTTGTAAGGGTTGAGGGTAGTGTGGTTAAGGAGTTGCCAGGAGCCGAGCGCTGCGAACTTATGCTTGGTGAGTTCGAGGGCACGGTAGAGTATCGCATCTACGACGACCTTGCAGAGTGCGACCGTGGTGTGATAGAGTCACCTCGCGCGACTATTGCTCTTCCTCAGAGTGATGTCATCGCTGGCAAGCGCCGCATAGAACTTATCGGCAACTTCGACCTCTACGAACTATTCTTTAAGTAGGGTAGTGTCGATTGTTGTTAAAGACTGTCCGCAAGGGCAGTCTTTTTTTTGTTTGGGTAAAGTGAAAAGTGAAAGGTGAAAACTGAAAGGTATGGTGTCTGCGACGCTTAATAAGTGAAAGGCGAAAAGTGAAAGGTGAAAAGTAGGGTGCGCTTCGCGCGAGGTATATTTTTGGGTAGTTATGGGTAGT
Organism: Alistipes sp.; assembly: GCA_017380955.1. Taxonomy (GTDB): domain Bacteria; phylum Bacteroidota; class Bacteroidia; order Bacteroidales; family Rikenellaceae; genus Alistipes. The sequence goes on along the minus strand of JAFOCZ010000015.1, from coordinate 35 downwards.
TATATGTAGTTATATGTAGTTATGGGGCTCTACCC
>JAFOCZ010000145.1 GCA_017380955.1 Alistipes sp. | reverse complement strand
TCTGAGTGGTGTCAAGAGCCTATATAACTATCTGCTTATCTCGGAACGTATACAGCAACTCCCCACCGAGAACATAGAGCCCCCGAAGACCGAGCGTCTGTTGCCCGATGTGCTGAGTGTCGAGGAGGTGGATGCTATGCTTGCGACATTCGATATAAGGAGCGCCAAGGGTTGCCGTGATAGCGCTATAGTGGAGGTGTTGTACTCCACAGGTTTGCGTGTCTCGGAACTTGTCACGCTGCGCCTTAGCGACCTCTTCTTTGGCGAGGGTTATGTGCGTGTTGTGGGTAAGGGTGACAAGCAGCGCCTTGTGCCCATAGGCTCTGCTGCACGCGATAAGATTCAGTTGTATATGGAGGAACGTAAGCCAAAGAGTGCGTCGGAGATGACGCTATTCCTGAACAATAGGGGCAAACCTCTTACGCGTGTTATGGTCTTTAACATCATACGCCAGGCTGCCGAGCGTGCGGGCATCACCAAGAACATAAGCCCTCACACCCTGCGCCACTCCTATGCCACACATCTTCTGCAGGGCGGTGCTAACATCCGCCAGGTGCAGGAGTTGCTGGGTCACGAGAGCATCACCACCACAGAGGTATACACCCATCTCGACCGTACCCATCTGCTTGGTGTTGTGGAGGATGCCTTTGCCGATTTTAGTGATAAGTTAAGCGATTAGATATGAAGAGGTTATTGGTGCTAATTTTGTTGTTTGTGGTGTCGCAGATGTCGGCATTCGCAGCGTCGGAGGAGGTAAAGATATGTTGCTCGTGGGGCGATATCGCCGCTACGCTGGCTACACCCGACAAGGGTAGCGATAGCGCTGTGGTCATCGTGGCTGGCTCAGGGCCTACAGACCGCAATGGTAACTCGGGGCTAAACCTAAATACCTACGCCTATAAGCGACTCTCGGATGGCTTGGTGGAGGCTGGATATGCCGTGTTGCGCTACGATAAGCGTGGTGTTGGCGGTAGTGTGATTCCTGCGGAGCAGGTGCCATCGTTGCTCTACGACGACTATGTGGCAGATGCGGAGCGTTGTGTGGCGTGGCTCAGGGAGCAGGGGTATAAGCACATCGCTATTGCTGGTCATAGCGAGGGTGGCAGCATCGCCATAGAGGTTGCTGCGCGTGGTGATGTGGATGGTGTGGTGTTGCTCGCAGCACCGGGATACCCTATGGATGAGATTCTTATGTGGCAACTATCCGAGCAACTGCTTCCTACGCACTTTGCGCTTATGATGTCGGCACAGCGCATCATAGCCTCGCTGAAACGTGGCGAGAGCGTGGCGGAGGAGAGTGTGCCAAAGGAGTTGATGTCGTTGTTTCACCCTGTGGTGCAGCCATTCCTGATGAGTAGTATGCAGCGCAACCCTTGCGCCCTTATCGCGCAGTGCGCAGAGCCTATGCTCATAATCTCGGGAGGCAGAGATATCCAGGTTACGGTGGCTAATGGCGAGAGGCTGCTCGCCGCGGCCCAAAGTGCCGAGCACGTTGTTTTTGAGAATATGTGCCACGTCTTGAAGGATGCCGAGACGGCAGACCGTGTGGAGCAGTTGCTTGGCGTATATACCAACTCGCAACAGCCTTTGACCGAGGGTCTTGTGCCCACTATAGTAGAGTTTTTAAATAGAGTAATAATCAAATAAAATATGCCTATGTCACTATTTTCAAAATTGTTTGGTGGCTCTTCAGCCCCACAATATCCTACGGATGAGATACAGATAAACGGTCGTACCGTGAAGTTGACATTCTTCGCTCACGCCTCTATAGCCATTGAGTATGAGGGTCGTGTGATATACGTTGACCCTGTGAAGGAGAATGCCGAGTATGAGAAGTTGCCTAAGGCAGATATGATTCTCGTTACGCACTCCCACTACGACCACTTCGATATGGCGGCTATAGATGCTGTGCAGACCCCCGAGACACGCATACTCCTCGACAAGACCTCTGCCGAGGGCTTCCAGGGCGATTGCTACACTATGCTTCCGGGTGGTGTTGCCGAGCCTTTTGCCGATATCCGCGTGGAGGCTGTTGCGGCGTATAACACCTCGGAGCATCAGTTGCAGTTCCACCCTAAGGAGCGTGAGGATTGCGGCTATGTGGTAACCCTCGGTGGCGATGTTCGTATCTACATCTCGGGCGATACAGAGCCTACCGCGGAGCAGGCGGCACTCAAGGGCATAGACATCGCCTTTGTATGTGTCAACCAGCCATATACTATGACTCCCGAGCAGGCTGTGGCGGCTGTGAAGAGCCTTCAGCCAAAGATTTACTACCCTTATCACTATGGTCAGGTAGACGAGCCTACGGATGTTGAGGCACTGGCGCGTATGCTTGATGGAGTCACCGATGTCCGAATTCGTCCATTGGCATAACGAACTAAGTTTCGAGGCGTTAGGGCGTAGGCTGCGGTCTACGCCTATGCTCCTATTGTTGTTGCTCCTGGTGGTGGGCATCGTCGTTGCCGATTTTGTGCTTCTGCCATCGTGGGCTACGGGCGTTGCTCTTGCCGCTACGCTTGTGCTATGTTATGTGGCACGAGGCTATGCCGTGCGATGGGGGTATCTCGCTGTGGCGATGGTGCTTTTGGGATATATCCTCGTGGAGTTGCGTATGCCTGAGGCCTCTATGCCCTACAATAGGGCTATGGAGTTGGAGGTTGATGTTGTTGGAATACCTTCGGAGAGAGATGGTTACAGCGTTGCCGAGGGGCGTGTTGTGGCGTGGCGTGAAGGTGATGAGTGGCAACGTGCCGATGATAGGGTGTTGCTATGGTTGCGTGGCGAAGGAGTGCATAGTGGCGATAGGGTTGTAGTGTGTGGCGAGGTGCAGGAGCGCCTATCGCGATATGAGGGTTATGATGAGTTGCTACGCCGCAGAGGATATATTGGCGGTGTGGGTATCGGCGATGGCGATGTGCTCAGCGTAAACCATTCCGAGCGTTTGGGGTTGCATCGTCGTGCAGTGGCGAAGATGGAACGCTATGAGCGTGATAGTATGGCGCACGCCACTGTGCTTGCTATGACCGTTGGTGAGCGTGGCGCTATGCCTCGTGTGCTTAGGGATGCGTATGCCGCTACGGGACTTGCACATCTGCTGGCGGTGTCGGGGTTACACTTAGGAGTGGTTATGATGGTGGTGCTGTGGCTGTTAGCACCTTTGCGCCTTATACATCGCGGTCACCGCATAGCCGCTATGCTGGCTTTGGTGATGATATGGGTATATGCGCTGATGAGTGGTGCGTCGGCATCTGTGGTGCGCGCTGCGATAATGCTCACGGTGTTGCTCCTGGCACACATCTCCTCCTCGTCGCGAAACTCTGTGAATACCCTCGCCCTGACGCTCTTTGTGATGCTTGTATATCGCCCTATGTACCTCTACGACATAAGTTTTCAGTTGTCGGCACTCGCCGTGGCAGGAATACTACTGTGGGGTGTGCCTATAGTGCGCAGCGTGGGACATAAGGCGCCACTATGGCGTATACTCTTCTCAACTCTTGTCGTGGGTGTTGTGGCTACGCTGTGGACACTTCCCGTGGTGTCGCATACCTTTGGCAATCTGCCTCTTGCGGGTGTTGTCATAACGCCTGTGGTGCTGATATTTGCATATGCGGTTGTCGGGTGTGGGCTCTTGGCGCTTGTGTTGCCGGGTGTCGTTGCTCTGCCCTTTGCGTGGCTTGGTGAGTGGTGCGCGTGGTTGCAAAATGGCGTGGTGCTGTGGGCTGCGGAGCGAGGTATTACGGGTGTGGAGTATAGGATGACCACAGGCGAGGTTGCAGTGTGGTATGCGGTGGTGGGGGTTATAACCATTGTCGCGTGGTCGGTAAATAGAAAAAAAGTGATAACTTTGTCATAATATGTTGACACTATCGGATATAGAGGTGCTACGTAGCGCGGAGGTGCGTAGAGCCGTAGAGGAGAATATAGAGCGTGACCCACAGCGTGTTGCGCTCGACAAACGTGTGCCGTATGCGCAGTTGGTGGCTACGCAGGTGAAGTATCTGCAACGTGCGCGTAAGAAATTGCCACACCTCTACGAGGCTCGATGCATAATCCCTCCACGAGCCTTCGAGCAGTCGTCGAGTATGGAGAGCGCCGAGCGTAAGGCTATAGGTGGCGAGAGTCTGCTCGACCTTAGTTGCGGCTTGGGCATAGACGCTATGGCTGCGGCACGCAACTTCAGACGTGTTGTTGCTGTGGAGCGCGACGAGGTGCTTGCGGAGGTGGTGCGCTATAATATGCAGTTGTTGGGTGTTGAGAATGTGGAGGTTGTAACAGCCTCGGCGGAGGAGTTCATAGCCTCTACCGATGACCACTTCGACTGGGTATTCGTAGACCCCGACCGCCGCTCGGATGAGGGCAAGAAGATGGTGCGTATGGAGGATTGCTCGCCTAATGTGCTCTCTATGATGCCACGCCTCGAGGAGATTGCCTCGCGTGTGGCGATAAAACTATCTCCGATGTTCGACGTAGAGGAGGCGCTGCGCCTGTTGCCAGACTCGGTTGTCGAGGTGGTCTCTATGGCTGGCGAGTGCAAGGAGTTGAATATCTACACC
>JAFOCZ010000144.1 GCA_017380955.1 Alistipes sp. | reverse complement strand
TCATTCTGAGCGGAACGAAGTGTAGTCGAAGAATCTCCTCGCTATGTGTTCGTTGTCAACGGTGCGGCCTACGAGGAGATCCCTCGGCAGGCTCGGGATGACATTTCTTGTGTAATTGGGTAGTGATGGGTAGTTATGGGTAGACGGATAAAGTGAAAAGTGAAAAGTGAAAACTGAAAGGTATGGAATTATATTTATATGTCATTCTGAGCGAAGCGTAGCGGAGTCGAAGAATCTCCTCGTTGTCTACTCGTTGTCTGCGGTTTGTATATTAGGAGATCCCTCGGCTACGCTCGGGATGACATACTATACTAATAGACACGCGTCGCAGACGCCTTACTTTTCAGTTTTCACCTTTCACTTTTCCCTTTTAAACTCGCGCTTTAGCGCACCTTACTTTTCAGTTTTCAGTTTTCACCTTTCACTTTATCCATCTCCCTATAACTCCCCAAAAACTACTCTACAGCAGCGTCGCATCTCCTGCGCCCTCGTCGGATGTGGCATCCGTGAAGAGCGAGGTGATACCTATGATTATCAACATTATGAGCGACAATGCCGCACCATAGTGCCACATACCGTTGTTGATATTCTCCTGGATGGTAGTACCAAAGAGTTTGATGTTGTTCATCGTCAACAACTCCGCAATGGCGAAGGTAGATATCGTAGGCATAAACACCATCATAATGCCACTCACGATACCGGGCATCGAAAGTGGGAACACCACACGCCTAAATACCTGGCGAGGTGTAGCACCCAAATCCTCGGCAGCCTCGATAAGCGAGGGGTCCATCTTCTGCAACACGTTGTAGATAGGGTATATCATAAACGGCAGGAAGTTGTAGACCATACCGAAGATTAGCGCTCCCTCACCCAGTGGCAAGCGCAGGAAGTCGAACAACGCCACCGTAGCCAACGTGCGCACCAAGACGTTAATCCACATCGGCAATATGAAGAGCATCACCACCAACCTCGCATTCGAGGGCTTCAGTTTTGTGAGCACATATGCCGCAGGGTATCCCAACACAAGGCATATTATGGTGGTTATCAGCGCAATACCTATAGAGTATATAAAGGTATTTGCCGCCTCGGGTTGGTTTATGAAACGCTCGAAGTTCTCCATCGAGAATCCGCCACTCTTGGTCTGAAAGGCGTAGAACATAATCAGCAGCAGAGGCATCACGATGAACACCGCCATAAACAACACATATGGCAGACTCCACACACGCCTACGCGCCAATATCTTTGATATCTTCTGCTTCATAGACTACTTAATCTCCTTGATAGTCAAATGCTTAGGGGCAATCTTAATACCCACCTCGTCCAAATCCTCCCACACATCCGGAGTGTCGACATAGACAGCCTCACCCTCATCGGTGTGCACCGTAAGGTGATATCTGTCACCCTTGTAGAGGATAAAACGTATAGTACCCCACGACACACCATCGTCGGGGTCGTCGGTAAGTTCCACCGCCGAGAAGCCAAACGACACGTCGACCTTAGCACCAGGCTCTATGCCCTCCACCGCCTCGCACTCGAAACTCTCGCCGAGCATCTCGACGTGCGTAGCATCTATAAGGCGACCCTCCACGTGATTCTCGGTGCGCTCCTTGCGCATAACGTGGATATCGGCTGGCTTGACCATCATACCCACCTCGCTGCCCACGTCAAAGGCGTTATAGTCCTGAATCATAACCTCGTAGCCGTCGGTGGTCTCCACAAACATCTCGTAGTGCACACCCTTGAACGTGCAACTCTTGACCTTGCCTGTGAACATCGCAGCCTCGGCATTGCGGATGATATATATATCCTCGGGGCGGATTACCACATCCACCTCTACGTTCTCACCAAAGCCCTCGTCGATACACTCAAACTCCCGACCCATAAACTTCACCACACGGTCGCGTACCATCACCGCATTGAGGATGTTACTCTCGCCGATGAAGTCCGCCACAAAGGCGTTGCAAGGCTCGTTGTAGATATCCGTTGGCGAGCCAATCTGCTGAATCTTACCCTCGTTCATCACCACTATGGTATCCGACAGTGTGAGTGCCTCCTCCTGGTCGTGGGTAACATATACGAAGGTGATACCCAGTGTGCGGTGCATCTCCTTCAACTCCATCTGCATATCCTTACGCATCTTGAGGTCGAGAGCCGCCAAAGGCTCGTCGAGGAGCAACACCTGAGGGCGGTTTACGATGGCGCGGGCAATCGCCACACGCTGCTGCTGACCTCCCGACAACGACTGCACATCGCGGTGCTCATAGTCGGTCATACCCACCATCCTGAGCGCACGTTTCACACGCTGCTCAATCTCCTTCTTATCCACCTTCTGCAACTTCAGTCCGAAGGCGATATTATCGTAGACATTGTAATTTGGGAATAGCGCATAGCGCTGGAACACGGTATTCACAGGACGCAGATGTGGTGGCACACCTGTCATCCTCTCACCACCAATAAGAATCTCGCCTGATGTGGCAGAATTGAATCCTGCAAGCAAACGAAGAAGTGTGGTCTTACCACAACCCGAAGGTCCGAGAATCGTGAGAAACTCGCCCTTGCGTACTTTCAAACTAACATCATTAAGCACCACCTTATCGGGGAACGACTTGGTGATATTCGCAATCTCGATGATGTAATCAGAGTTCACCATTAAGCAAAAAAGTGTATTAGTAGTTACTAAAATATCTACCCTCCCTTGCGCTGTCGACACCACGCGGTGTTCCCATACGGAGAGTTTTCGGGACAAAGATAGAAAAATTACGATAAATTTCGTATATTTGTGGATATAAATTTACAATTTATGACCCACATTATGAAACTACGAAACATATCCATCGCTATTTTAGCGGCTCTCGCAGTCGGATGCAGCAATTCCAACGTTACAACAAACAATGAGATAGCCACTGGCGTACCATTCGAACTTGCGCAGCAACGCAAAGCCAACATCTCTGATATTCACTACGATATATGCTTCGTGATACCACAACATTTAGACGAGGATGTATCCTGCGACACACGCATCACCTTTACGCTAAAAGAGCGTCAGGATGTGGTCATTGACTTCCGCGATACGGAGCGCATACAAGATATCTTTTTCAACAATAGAGAACATCTTGCCCACATTGACGTATGGAGCAAGTGGGTCAAGAGTGAGCATATCGTGATACCTCGCGAGGAGGTGATTATTGGAGAGAATACCCTGCATATCATCACCTCAGTAAGCAACCAGTCGCTAAACCGCAACGAGGAGTACCTCTACACACTCCTTGTGCCCGACCGTGCCCGCACCCTCTTCCCCTGCTTCGACCAGCCCGACCTCAAGGCGTCGTACTCCCTCAGACTAACACTTCCCGAGACGTGGAGCGCAGTATCCAACACCGCCATTACCGCAAGCCACAAGGGCGATAACGGCTACCAGGTTGTGGAGTTTGCCCCCACCGAGCCACTCCCCACATACCTCTTCTCCTTCGTTGCAGGAGTCCTCTACAACAAGACCTATGACGATGGCACTCACCGCTTTACGGCATACCACCGCGAGACCGACCCCAAGCGCATCGCACAACTCGACGATATGTTCCGCGAGGTTAAGTATTCGCTCGAGTGGCTGGAGGAGTACACAGGCATCAAATACCCCTTTGCCAAGTACGACTTCATAATGTTGCCAGGCTTCCAGTATGGCGGTATGGAGCATACGGGCGCTACGCTCTACAACGCCTCGCAGATGTTCCTCAGCGACAACCCTACCCTCGATGAGCGTCTCCGCCGTTCGTCGGTCATCGCCCACGAGACTGCACATATGTGGTTTGGCGACTATGTCACTATGCGCTGGTTTAACGATGTGTGGACCAAGGAGGTCTTCGCCAACTACTTCGCAGCACGCATCGTAGAGCCCCTCTACCCCACCATCGACCACCGCCTTAGCCGCCTTAAGAGTTACACCATAGCATCCCTTTCCGAAGACCGCACCGCAGGCTCTACGCCTATACGCCAGCAACTTGACAATCTGCAGAATGCGGGACTCATCTACGGACGCATCATCTACAACAAAGCCCCCATCGTGATGGATAAACTTGTGGAGATTATGGGTGATGATGCCTACCAGCAGGGCATCCGCGACTACCTCACCACCTTCGCCTATGGCAACGCCACCTGGCCCGAGTTGATAGAGATTCTCGACAACTACACCGATGCCGACCTCCGCACGTTCAGCGAGGTGTGGGTGCATAACAACGCTATGCCTACCATCACCCTCACCTCCGAGGACAACCGCCTCTTCATCACGCAGAGCGACCCTCTCGGTCGTGGTCTTGTGTGGCCACAGTCCTTCACCTGTCGCATCATCTACCGTGACAACACCTCGGAGGATGTGGATATCACCCTCCACACCACATCCGAACTCCTGAGCCTTGACAAGCCTATCGCCCACATCATCCCTAACGTATGTGGTCGTGGCTACGGACTCTTCACGCTCAGCATCAACGACATAGAGTGGCTTCTCGACACACTGCCCACTCTCCCCGATGACCTTGCGCGTGAGGCTACGCTCATCAACCTCCACGAACTCTACAAGGCCTACTACATCGCCCCCGAGAGGTGGCTTGAGACCCTTGTTACGACGCTTCAGCACGAACGTAACTACCTCATAGCATCCACCGCGTGCGACTACCTCGCAGAGCCTCTGATGCTCCTTGGCGACCACACCACCGAGGAGCAGTTGTGGCATATGACAACCTCGCACCCCATCACCTCGCTACGCCGTAAGATGCTCACCACCCTCGCCCACGCCCACACCGCCCCTGCCGTTACCGAGGCACTACACCACCTATGGCACGACAATGGCGCAGAGTGGCTTGGCGACACCTACACCGTCCTCAGCGAGAGCGATGCTATGACCCTTGCCTATGAGTTGGCACTGCGTATGCACGACCGCGAGGCGGATATCCTCGCCACACAACGCTCACGCATCACCAACCCCGACCGACAGCGCGAATTCGACTATATCTCGCGTGGCACAACCGCCGACATCGCCACCCGTGATGCCCTCTTCGAGGAGTTGCTAACCCCCGAGGCTCGCACCACAGAGCCCTGGGCAGCATCACTGCTACGCCTCCTAAACCACCACACTCGCCAGGCAGATGCTCTGAAGTACATACTCCCTGGTCTTGAGGAGGTTACCGAGATACAGCGCACAGGCGACATCTTCTTCCCATCGAACTGGTGCAGGGCACTCCTCGGTGAGCACCATAGCCGCGAGGCGAGAGATATTGTCGAGACTTTCCTCGCCAACAACCCCGACTACTCACCACTCCTGCGTAGCAAAATCCTGCAAGCCATGAGATAGCGAGAGGAAAGACAACTCTTATTAGGGAGTTTAAGGAGTGTAGGGAGTTTAGGGATTAGGCCTACCGTACTGCACGACCCCTCCCTAAATTCCCTAATTTCCCTAATTTCCCTAAATTCCCTAATAAAAAAACCACCAATTGGACATCCATTGGTGGTTTTCATTAAAGCGCCGCTATCACCACAAAGATTTCGTGTCAGAAGGCTGCAGATACAACGCTCGGCAAAAAAAATGAGGATGGGCTGTACTAAAGCGTACTGCCCATTCTCATTTCCTTTTTGCTAGCGGCAGTAGATGTCTGCCTTATCACACGAAATTACAAAGCCTTGATATACTCATCGATAGCCTTTGCCGCCTTACGTCCTGCACCCATCGCAAGAATTACGGTAGCAGCACCTGTAACAGCATCACCACCAGCGAATACTCCTGGGCGTGATGTAGCACCCATCTCCGATGCCTCGATACACCCACGGCGGTTGATGTTCAAGCCCGATGTTGTAGCGGCGATGAGAGGGTTTGGCGATGTTCCGAGAGCCATAATCACCACGTCGCAATCGATGGTGAAG
>JAFOCZ010000143.1 GCA_017380955.1 Alistipes sp. | reverse complement strand
CGTATCGAGGAGGTCGTTGCTAAGGTTAAGAAGCAGATCGAGGAGGAGATTATCGAGGTCGGTAAGCGTACAACCATCGACCTTGGTATCCATGGTCTACACCCTGAGCTTATCCGCCTTATTGGTAAGATGAAGTACCGCTCGTCATATGGTCAGAACCTCTTGCAGCACGCCCGCGAGACTGCAAACCTCGCAGGTATTATGGCTGCCGAGCTCGGCCTTAATCCCAAGGCGGCACGCCGTGCAGGTCTGTTGCACGATATAGGCAAGGTGCCCGATGATGAGCCCGAATTGCCACACGCAATTATCGGTATGAAACTCGCCGAGAAGTATAAGGAGAAGCCTGATGTATGCAACGCTATCGGTGCTCACCACGACGAGATAGAGATGACATCGCTTATAGCGCCTATCATCCAGGTGTGTGATGCTATCTCTGGTGCTCGCCCAGGTGCTCGTCGCGAGGTTGTAGAGTCGTACATCAAGCGTCTCAAGGAGATGGAGGGTATAGCACTCTCATATCCTGGCGTTATCAAGACCTACGCCATCCAGGCGGGTCGTGAGTTGCGCGTTATCGTAGGTGCTGACAAACTCTCAGACCAGGAGTCAGAGGCACTATCACACGACATCGCAAAGAAGATTCAGGATGAGATGACTTATCCTGGTCAGGTGAAGATTACTGTGATTCGTGAGACTCGCTCAGTGTCATACGCTAAGTAATAAAAGCCGTATAACAAGGTTATACAACTTTTGAAGTTATAATTAAAGGGATTGTCCATACGGGCAATCCCTTCTTTTTACCATCTACTTACCAACCAACAGATTCCCTTCGGTGTCGATGTGGTAATACTCATAACTATCATACTCCTGCACCTCGAAGACACCCTCCGAGATCATATTTATGTCGGAGTATATCGCAAGGGTTATAGGCTCGCCGGTGATGCGATTCATAATGCCGTAGCAGTTCAAAACCTCATACATCACATAGTCGGATAACGTGTATGTAATCTCGTCAAACTCATCGTAGCCATTAGGATATTTGAGGTAGTAGGTGCCGTCGACCATAAACGGTATCACCACATTACCCTCAAAGTCCTCCTTCCACATACGACCACCCTTCGTGAGTTCAAAGCCATCGTTTAGTTGTCCGATGTAACCATACTCCGTAGGGTATACCACCTTGCCATCTTTGTCCAAAGCGCCATACTTGCTGTTGAGGACTACGTTGCGGTAGCCAGTGTCTTGGAGACACCATACCTCGTCATACTGTGGTTCTACAATCCACTCACCCTGGGTGTTGATGATGCCAACCTTACCCTCGGCATTTATCATCACACACTGACCGTTGCGGAACACAAAGCCTATGTCGCACATCTTGCATTTATCGGGGTGATAGTCATACTGGAAGGGTATCATAACCTCGTTATGCTTGTTGATAAAGCCTACCTTACCCTCCTTAACCACCGCTGCGAGACCCTCGGAGAATACCCACGCATTGGTGTAGTTGTTCTCCTTGGCGTCGATGGCGATCTCACCGCTCTCAACGTTTACATATCCACGGCGGTGGGGGATGGCGTAAACAACATATGGTGCGTCACCCGACACATCCGACACCCAGCCTACCTCATCGGTGATGTCTCTCTGCTCCTTGCTATCGTAGAGTTGTGTGGTCTCGGTGTCGTAGTAGTAACGAGCCATAACACGATCGCTAATGTAGTAGTCGTAGTAGTCTCTGCAGAGTGTGGTGTCGATGAAGGTGCATAGTAGCAACAATAAAATTGCGCTCAACGCACCATAGAACACCCCTTTGCCAATCTGCGCTCTGCGTGTGTTCCACAACTTACGCAACCATCTCAAACCCAGACGACCAAGGGCTATGGTGGTAGTGCTGATGAGAGTTACAAGCCCTACGAGTAACTCAAAAATTTCGTTAAACAGTCTCATAGTTAGTAGTCGTTATAGTTCATTATCGAAAAAGTCGCTGTTGGCCTCCTCGCAGCAGAATATACCCTTGCTTATGCGGCCGAAGAGGCGAGTGCGGGCGCTCGACAACTGGCTGCTCATCTTCTTTACGCCGCTATCTGAGCACGAAAAGGACATACAGTTGGTGATGGATATCGAGGCTCCCACCTCCATAACATCCTGGTTAGCGCCGACATAGGCAAATACCCAGTTCTGTGCCTTCATCTCGTCTACAAGGCTCTTGATGCTGGCGTTGTTATACTCTCTCGAGGCGTTCTCCAGACCATCCGTAACGATTGTCACAACCACGGTGTCGCCCTCGCTGATTTGTGAGCGGAGTTTGGTGATAGAGATACCCATAGCGTCGTAGAGCGCTGTGCAGCGCGAAGGGTTGTAATCCTTAGTCTTGATATCCTTAACCTTCTTGGCAGGAACGCAGTCGTGGATGGTCTTAACATCGTCGTTGAAGGTAACGACGGTTACGAAGTGCTCCTGATCCTCGTACTTCTTCTCGGCGTGGCGGATAGTCTGAATGGTCTCGTTGATGTTGTCGATGGTCTGCTGCTTGATAGCGTGCATAGAGCCACTCTCATCGATGATGATGAGGTTGTAGATGCGTCTCTTCATAGTTGTTTAATTGTTAGTGTTATTATTAAATATAGTTCTCAGTGTCTGTTGGCAGCGATCCCCAGCGTAGAAGAGATCGAGGACCTCGCCAAAGATGTCGTTGGGGGACAGGGCGTCGAAGAGCGTCATCGACGAGCGTAGTTTTGTGGCGTCTACGCCTCCCATAATCTCTCGTGCGCTCTTCGTGCGGTGGTGTAGCAGTGTTGCGCATATCTCGCGGAGGCGTGGCCCGAGAATCGCGTGGTTGAGGTATGTCGCCGCCTCATCGCGATTCTCAATGCCGTAGAACTTCGCAGTGCTGCTGCGCCCCAGGCATCGCAACTGCGGAAATATGTACCACATCCAGTGGCTCGTCTTACGTCCGTGGCGAATCTCGCCAAGTGCCACAGCGTAGCCACTCCACGCCGATGCCTGCGCCTCCACAAAGCGCTCTATGTCGCTATTGGTATATAGCATAGCAGGGTCGTTATTACGCCTCTACAGGCTCATACTCCACGCCAAACCACTCGTTGAGGGTATCCTCGACCTTGGCGTTGATGGCTGGTGTGATGCGGTGCTTAATCTTCTTATATACATAGAGCATAGCAACGCCGTCATCGAGAACGCCGAGGACCTTAAACGCTGCGCGTGGCACGAGATCCGTAGGCACTATGGTGTAGATGATAGCGGCGTAGATAAGCACACGGTCGAGGGTGGATGTTGCAGGGTCGTTGAGGACATAGTAGAACTGCAACAGTGGGCGTGATGCCACACGACCTGCCTTCAGTGCCCAGGGGCGTAACTTATCCATAAGGCTCTGAATCTTTCCCGAGAGGTCGAGATTCT